>NZ_JBFOCM010000036.1:76292-178902 GCF_040907825.1 Aeromonas sp. s7(2024) | reverse complement strand
TGGTGGTCGTTACTGGGATCGAACCAGTGACCCCCTCCTTGTAAGGGAGGTGCTCTCCCAGCTGAGCTAAACGACCTGGGATTCTTGAAATGATGGTGGGTCGTGCTGGATTCGAACCAGCGACCAATTGATTAAAAGTCAACTGCTCTACCGACTGAGCTAACGACCCATCTAAATCATTTTTTTTACAAACTGGTGGTCGTTACTGGGATCGAACCAGTGACCCCCTCCTTGTAAGGGAGGTGCTCTCCCAGCTGAGCTAAACGACCTGGGAATTCTGTCTCCACCGAGTGGAGAAAATGGTGGGTCGTGCTGGATTCGAACCAGCGACCAATTGATTAAAAGTCAACTGCTCTACCGACTGAGCTAACGACCCTCACCACGACCAGTTCCGACTGCATTACTGCTTCGGCTCTGACGGCGGCCTATATTACGGATTTAAATTTCCGGTGCAACAGAAAATTCGTAATTTAAATCCGTTTGCTCACTGTGCGTACAAATGCAGGCTGTTTTTACAGTAGCGTTACGAAAACAGTGACATACAGCAATGTTACAGCTTGGCCAGACTCTGTTTGGCCAACTGGGCCGGCGAGGTGTTGGGGTAGCCCTTGATCACCTGCTCATAGAAGGATTTGGCTTCCGCCTTCTTGCCATCCAGCTGCGCCAGCATACCCAGCTTCAGCAGCGCATCGGCTCGCTTGGGGGATTTGCTGTATTTGTTGGCCACGGTCGAAAACTGGGCCGAGGCACCGGCTCTGTCACCCTTGTTGAACAGCAACTGGCCGAGCCAGTAGTGTGCATTGGGAACATAGCCCGAATTGGGGTACTGCTTGATAAAGCCCTGGAAAGCCGGGATGGCTTTGTCGTAGTTCTTCTCTTTGAGCACCATGTTGACCGCTGCGTCGTAGGCCTGGTTCTCATCCTGATTGGTTGAGTAATTGGCGGCAGCAGCCGGTGTGGCAGCAGCAGGGGCCGGGGCGGCTGGCGCAGCTTGCTGGCTGCTGGCAACCTTGTCGAGCTCCTGGTAGAGCTGACGCTGGCGCTCTTGCGACTGTTCCATCTGGTAGGTCTGCTGCTCCAGCTGACCACGAAGCTCGGAAACCTCCCCTTGCAGGGAGTCGACCTGTTGCTGCAATTCAGCTTGCAGTCGCAGACGGGCATTGAGGGTGCGCTCCAGCAGGGCAACCCGATCTTCCAGGCTACCGGTGGGCACGATGGCGCCGTTGTTGCCGCTAAGGACAACCCCACCACTTGAGTCACCGCCCAGATCGCTGACCGGTGCCGCAGCTTGCGCATTCAGAGCAACCATTACGGCCAGCGCAACGACAGCTTGCTTGTACACAGATTTCATTCGGATCAAACCTTAGCGTTTAGTACAGATAAAACGGCCAGCGCCATCGTCGCTCGCATATGCAGATTTCATTCGGATCAAACCTTGGCGTTTAGTGCAAATAAAACGGCCATCGAAATGGCCGCTTGCATATAAACGAACTTCGTCCGGTTTAAACCTTAGTAAACCAGAACCGCGCGGCGGTTTTTGGCAAAGGCATCCTCGGTGTGGGACATGTCCAGCGGCTTCTCTTCGCCATAGCTGACGATAGAGAGCTGCTCGGCCTGCACACCCAGGGTTTGCAGATACTTGGCAACAGCCTTGGCACGACGCTCGCCCAGGGCGATGTTGTACTCCGGAGTACCGCGCTCATCGGCGTGACCTTCGATCAGGACTTTAACGCTCGGGCGCTCGCGCAGGTAGCTGGCGTGGGCATCCAGCAGATCAGCGTACTGACCCTGGATATCGTAACCGTCGAACGGGAAGTAGATCACGTTGTCACGCTGCAGTGCTTCGAATTTCTGACGCATCTGCTCTTCCGGGGACAACATGCCGTTGGCGCCGCCGGTTTGTACACCGCCCATGCCGTCGGTCATACCTGATTCAGCGCCAGCGGCGTCGGAATCAGAAGAAGAACTACAAGCGGCCAGGGTGAACAGTGGCAGTGCGATGGCCAAACCCTTGAGCAGTTTATTGAGTTGCATGCTATTTCCTTAAACCTTTATAACAAAACAAAAAACAATTGGATTTTTATCAATTCAAGAAGGGCGACCAAGCTGGTGCACGAATTTCACCGCTACTGGTCGGAAGCACAGCCTTGAAGCGACCATCAGTCGACACCAACGCGAGACTCTTACGACCCTGATAGATGGTGGCATAAATGATCATGCTGCCATTGGGAGCCACACTTGGCGACTCATCCAGAGCACTCTGGGTAAGGACCAACAGGGCATTGTTTTCCATGTCCTGACGGGCAATACGATACTGTCCCTGAACACGGGTCACCATCACCATGATTTTGCCATCAGGAGTGATGGATGCACCCTGGTTGGATTCACCTTCCCAAGTCATCCGGCGAGTCATACCAGTCGCCAAATTTACGCTATAAATCTGGGGTTTGCCACCACGTTCAGAGGTGAACAACAAATTTTGCCCATCCGGCATCCAGGAGGGTTCTGTGTCGATCACACGGCTGGTTGTGACGCGGGTCAGCTGCTTGCTAGCGACATCAACTACATAGAGGTTCGGTGAACCATCTTTGGAGAGAACGATAGCCAGACGACGACCATCCGGAGACCACTCCGGCGCCCCGTTAATACCGCGGAAACTGGTGATCAGGCTGCGCTGCTGGGTGTAGATATCCTGCACGTAGATTTCGGACTTCTGGTTCTCGAAGCTCACGTAAGCCAGCTTGCTGCCATCCGGCGACCAGGCTGGAGACATCAAGGGCTCGCGGGAGCGCAGCAGGGTCTTCTCGTTGTAACCGTCGTAGTCAGAAATACGCAGCTGGTAAGGGAACTGGGTACCCTGCTGTACGGAGACGTAAGCCAGACGGGTCAGGAAGGCACCGCGCTCGCCAGTCAAACGCTCATAGACGATGTCGGAGATACGGTGGGCAAACTGGCGCATCTGGGCACCCGGGATGGTCGCCATACGGCTATCCAGAATGTAACCGTTGCTCTCGCCACCTTGTGCCTTGGCCAGCTGGCCTTTCAGCACATCGACCAGCTCGAAGTTCACCTTGTAGGTGCCGTCACCGACTGCCGAAATGGAACCCACCACCACGGCTTCAACCCCTTGGGAGGCCCAGGGCGCGAAGTTGATCTCGCTGCTGCTGCTCGGGGTTTGCGGCATCTGGCCACGGGCCAGCGGCTTGAACTTGCCGCTGCGCATCAGGTCGTTGGAGACCACTTCCGCGATGTCCTGCGGCAACTGTCCGTTGCCTTCCCACTTGAAGGGAGCAACGGCGATGGGGCGTGCGCTATCAATACCGCCGGTGATGACGATGTCCAAGGCCGCCTGGGCACTCTGGCCCAGCAACAAACAGCCAACCAAAGCAAAAAATACTTTTCTGATCATGGCTTAAATACTCGGTTCCAATATAGATGAGAGGTTAAATTCCTTTCTCGGCGAGAGGTTGCCAACCGGAGGCAAGCAACCTCGTTTTATCACGCTTAGATACTCGGTTCTAACTTCAGGTTAAATTCCTTCAACATCTCGAATGCCGCAGGATCCTTGGGCACAGGCAGTTGATTGGCTTTCAGAACAGCCGCCTTACCGGAACGACAGACCGCCGGGTCACCCTGGCCGTTATCTACCGATATGACAAAGCCACTGCTCGCAAGACGTACGCCGATAGTACATGTTTTGCCCCGCATGGTGGGATCCAAAATCATATACCGCTCAACAGTGGCCTTGATGAGCGCCGCATATTTGTCGACTTCGCCCTGGGCTGCTGCCGATGCAGCCTGACTGCGGGCATTGGCCTCAGCCGACAGCTGCTGCTGCATCATCTCTTCCATCTCTTTTTGCAGCTTGGCCTGCTCGGCTGCTTTACGCTTGCGCTCAGCCGCGATCTTGGCCTGCTTTTCGGCCTCTGCCTTGGCTTTCTTCTCTGCGTCAGCTTTTGCCTTTTTCTCAGCCTCTTCCTTGGCCTTCTTCTCGGCCTCGGCTTTGGCTTTTTTCTCTGCTTCTGCCTTGGCTTTCTTCTCGGCTTCAGCTTTGGCCTTCTTGTCAGCTTCCGCTTTCTTGGCCTTGGCTTCTGCCGCCTTGGCCTTCTCTTCAGCCTCTTTCTTCTCTTGTTCCTTTTTCTTCTTCAGCGCCAACGCCTTGCTCTCGGCTTCCGCCGCTTTACGCTCGGCTTCAGCCTTCTTGGCCTTCTGTTCTTCCAGCTTGCGGGCTTCCTCGGCTTTTTGGGCCTTCTCTTCCGCCTGCTTCTGCTCGGCAACCTTCTTCTGCTTCTCGGCCTCGGCCTTGCGAGTCGCCTCTTCGGCCTGCTTGCGCTTGGTCTCGGCGATGCGAAGCTGCTCCTGTTTCTGAGCCAGCTCGCGCTTGGCGAGATCCGTGTCTTCCTTATCCTTCTCTTTCTCTACCTTTTGAGGCTTGGGCTGAGATTTCTGCTGCTGGATCTGCTTGGCCTGTTCGTTGAGGAAGTTCTCATCGAGCATGACGGCATTGACGATCTGCCCCTTCGATTCGGGTCGTTTCGGTTTGCTGAAATCGAGCCCGACAAACAGGATGATGCCGATGATCAGGTGCAGCAGAAACGACGCGATGAGATAACCGGAAATACCACGCTTCACATCCATCTCCGTTAGTTCACCGGATCTGTCATCAGGCCAACCTGAGGCACACCCGCATTCTTGAGGGCCACCATCAACAGGATCACCTCTTCGTAGCGCACGGCCTTGTCACCCGCGACCACCACGGGGGCATTCTGGTTGATCGCCAGATAGCCCATGGCTTTTTCGGTGATGTATTGCTGCATCGCCTCTGGCGTGCCGCTTGGCACCGGCTCGTCATCGGCTTCGCCAGCCTTGATGACATACTCGCCTTCGGTATTGACGCTGACGATGAAGGGCGGCTTGGCATCTTCCGGCAACTGCTCGGACTCAGCCTGTGGCAGATCCACCTTGACCCCTTGCGTGATCACCGGCGTGACCGCCATAAAGATGATAAGCAGCACCAGCATGACGTCGATATAGGGAACCACGTTGATCTCGGCCACCTTCTTGCGCCGGATCCGCTGATAGGTTTGCATTACTGATCACCCTGCTGCTGTGCAATTTGACGGTTCAGAATTGTGGTGAACTCGTCCATGAAGTTGGCGTAGGCGTTCTCCAGCCGCTCGACCTTGTTGGAGAAGCGGTTGTAGAAGATAACCGCCGGGATAGCGGCAAACAGACCCATGGCGGTAGCGATCAGCGCTTCCGCGATACCCGGTGCCACCATCTGCAAGGTAGCCTGCTGCACCTGACCCAGGGCGATAAAGGCGTTCATGATCCCCCATACAGTACCAAACAGACCGATATAGGGGCTGATGGAGCCGATGGTCGCCAGCACCGGCAAGTTGGATTCCAGATCATCCACCGCGCGGGAGAGGGAGACGCGCATGGCGCGGTAGGTACCATCCATCACCGCATCCTGACCACGGGCACCGGCCTTGAGCAAGCGGGCATACTCCTTGAAGCCGGAGTAGAAGATATCTTCCATGCCTTCGATATCATCGCGGCGGGAAGAGGACTCCTGATAGAGGCGATTGAGATCGACCCCTGACCAGAAGCGATCTTCAAACTGTTCCGATGCGAGATTGGCCGCCTTGATCGCCTTTGAACGCTGGATAATCAGCGCCCACGAGACAATAGACATGCTCATCAGGGTCATCATGACCAGTTTTACCAACAGGCTGGCTTGCCAAAACAGGCCAATAAACGAAATTTCAGCGTGCACTTAACAGCACTCCCTTGATTTTTTCAGGTATAGCTACAGGTTTCATTTGCGGATGACTGACACAGGCTATCTGTACCATCGCCTGGGTGATCAGTCGTCCATCAGCCGCCAGGATCTGCTGCGAAAAGCGCAGGGATGCGCGTTTCACTTCAATCACTTGCGTTAATACATTCAATAGTTCATTAAAACGGGCCGCCGAGCGGAAATCGATCTCAGTTCGGCTCACCACGAAGGCATATCCCTCCTGCAGCCAGACGTCCTGTTCGACCCCTTTGGCACGAAGAAACTCGGTGCGAGCACGTTCCATAAACTTGAGATAATTGGCGTTGTAGACGATGCCCCCGGCGTCAGTGTCTTCGTAGTAGACACGCACCGGAAACTCAAAGACTTCCCCCATAACAATCTGTGATCCATTCGACAGTCAGATGGGGGGCTATCATAGCGCAGGGCTGAATAGGAAAGAAGCAGGGGGAGACAGGGAAATCCTGCCTCCCCCCGTTTTTTATGAAAGGAAATATGAATGTGTCAGCCAGAGGCCATACAACAAACTGGGCCAGGCGAGCCAGGGGTTGAACAGCACACGTCCGGGCAGGCTTTTCAGATGAAAGCCAAGCCCGTTAAGTACGCCACAACAGACGGCCCACATCAGCCAGGGAGCAAGCCAGAGACCATGCTCGCTGGTGTTGGCCGCGATCAGATTGGGGGCCTGTAAAATAGCGACGGCCAACAAGGCCGCCGCGAGTAACATCAACCCCTGCCACGGCTGCCGCTCCAGTGGAGCGGCCAGCCTGGCGAGTCGATCACTTGTTTTCATCGATCTGACGATCCATGTTCTCGGTGTGTTCCAGCCACAGCGCATTGATGATGCCAAATGCACAGGCCAGCAACAGTCCCAGGATCCAGGTGAAATACCACATTGTCAGCGCACCTCTTAATAGAGAGATTGTTGGTTATCTTCGATGTGCTTGTTGGTTACCCGGCCAAACATCTTGATGTAAGTCCAGATGGTGTAACCCAGCACAATCGGTACGAAGATCGCTGCAGCCACAGTCATCACCTGCAAGGTGTTGAAAGAGGCGGTAGCATCCCACATGGTCAGGCTCAGTGACGGCTCAAGGCTTGAGGGCATCACGAACGGGAACATGGAGAAACCGGCAGTGAGGATGACCCCGGCAATCGCCAGCGAGGAGCTGGTAAACGCCAGCCAGCCGATGTTCATGCGGGCAAACAGCGCAGTCAGCAGGCTCATGGCCAGGCCCAGTACAGGGGCGGCCACCATCCACGGATAGAGGGTGTAGTTGTTCATCCAGGCACCAGCCTGCAGGACAACTTCCTTGTTCATCGGGTTGGATACTGCGTCTGTCGCGGCAGCCTTGACGATGACATACCCTTCCATACCGCTTACCCACCAACCCGCGGCAGCAAACAGCACCAGAGTCAGCAGTGAGCAGACCATGGCGGCAGTGCGGGAACGCGCCAGCACTTCACCGTCGGTCTTCATCATCAACCAGGTTGCGCCCTGGGTGAGCAGCATGAACAGGCTCACCAGACCAGCCAGAATGCCGAACGGGTTAAGCAGACCAAAGAAGTTGCCGTGATAGGTCAACATCATGAACTGGTTAAACTCGAACGGAACGCCTTGCAGCAGGTTGCCAAAGGCCACACCAAAGACGATGGGCGGTACGGCGCTACCGGCGAACAAGGCCCAGTCCCAGTTGCTGCGCCATTTGGCATCAGCACGCAGGGAGCGGTACTTGAAACCGACCGGACGCAGGAACAGCGCCATCAGCGTCAGGATCATGGCGATGTAGAAGCCGGAGAAGGTCGCGGCATACACCATCGGCCAGGCGGCGAACAAGGCACCACCGGCAGTGACCAGCCACACCTGGTTACCTTCCCAGTGCGGCCCCATGGTGTTGAGCATCACGCGGCGCTCGACATCTTTCTTGCCGACGAACGGGAGCAGTGCGCCTACCCCCATGTCGAAGCCGTCAGTGATGGCAAAACCGATCAGCAGTACGCCGACCAGAGCCCACCAGATGACACGCAGAGTTTCGTAATCAAACATGGTCGCTCTCCTTATGCCTTGATCTGTTCAAAGTGATACTTGCCTGTCTTCAGGCTGCTGGGGCCAAGACGGGCATACTTGAACATCAGGTACATCTCGATAACCAGAAGTACGGTATAGAACAGGCAGATACCGATCAGAGAGAACCAGATCTCGGCTGCAGGCAAATTGGATGCAGAGAGGGAAGTCGGCAACACCTCTGCAATGGTCCACGGTTGGCGACCATATTCAGCAACAAACCAGCCAGCTTCGATAGCGATCCACGGCAGCGGAATACCCCACAGCAGACCCTTGAGCAGCCACTTGCGCTTGCCGATCTGGTGGCGGGCACTGTCATAGAAGGCCATACCAATCAGCACCAGCATCAGCATGCCGACGGCAACCATGATGCGGAAGGCGAAGAACAGCGGCAGTACCTGCGGGATGGAGTCATCCACGGCGGCCTTGATCTGCTCGTCGGTAGCATCGGTCACGTTGCTGGTGTAGCGCTTGAGCAGCAGACCGTAGCCCAGATCCTGCTTCACTTCGTCGAAACGAGCGCGGGTCTCGTCAGACTTGTCACCGGATTGCAGCTTGGTCAGCAGGTCGTAAGCGGTCATACCGTTGCGGACGCGCAGTTCGTGCTCGCTCTTCAGATCCTTCAGACCGGTTACCTGACCGTCCAGAGAACGGGTCGCGATAATGCCCAGTGCATAGGGGATCTTGATGGCGTAGTCGGTGCGCATCTCTTCCTGATTCGGAATACCGAACAGGGTAAAGGCGGCCGGAGCAGGTTCAGTCTCCCACTCAGCTTCGATAGCGGCCAGTTTCACCTTCTGCACTTCACCGGTCTCGTAACCGGATTCGTCACCGAGGATCAGCACGGACACGATGGAAGCCATACCGAACGCGGCGGCAATGGCGAAGGAGCGACGGGCAAAGGCCACATCACGATTCTTCAGCAGGTAGTAGGAGGAGATACCCAGCACAAACATGGCGCCACAGGTATAACCAGCCGCCACAGTGTGGACGAACTTGACCTGAGCAACCGGGTTGAGCACCACGTCAGCGAAGCTCATCATCTCCATCCGCATGGATTCGAAGTTGAACTCGGCACCGACCGGGTTCTGCATCCAGCCGTTGGCGACCAGGATCCAGAGGGCGGAGAGGTTGGTACCCAGCGCCATCAACCAGGTGGCAGCCAGGTGCTGATGCTTGCTCAGACGATCCCAACCAAAGAAGAACATACCGACGAAGGTGGACTCCAGGAAGAAGGCCATCAGCCCTTCGATAGCCAGCGGGGCCCCGAAGATATCGCCGACATAATGGGAGTAGTAAGCCCAGTTCGTCCCAAACTGGAACTCCATGGCCAGACCTGTGGTGACCCCCAAGGCAAAGTTGATACCAAACAACTTACCCCAGAATTTGGTCATGTCCCGGTAGATGGTGTTGTTGGTCATCACATAGACGGATTCCATGATCGCCAGGAGAAAGGCCATTCCCAGCGTCAGGGGTACAAACAAAAAGTGATAAAGGGCCGTCGCAGCGAACTGGAACCGCGATAGGTCTACCACATGCTCAGCAATCATGATGTTTCCTCACCGATTATTGGCACGGCTATTTTAAGTTTTAAGCACAAAGCTTCCGTTGGAGGTTAGCGAATGAGCCTTATTGGGACGTGTCACAACAAAACGCGTTCAGTAACCACTAGCATTAACAACAAGGCAATACGAGAACACAAACAAAGCTAATGTTTAACAATTACAAAACAATCAGCCTAAATTTATTCTCGCCCATGATGACCGAGTTTTTATATCACCTTTATTTGATTGAAATCAATGTAAAAGGACCCGCCATACATGGCTTTGAAAGGCATTTTTAATCTATTTCACGATTATTGACGCGAGCCAGATCACAAAACACGACAAAGCGTAAAACATTGATTTAAATCAATTTAAGAATTTAACATCCCGCCGCTCGGTTTAATTTGAAAAGCGTGAATGACGCGCCTTTTTCCATGTTATCCGAGTCAGGCAATCTGATTCGAAAACTCAATTTAAAATTGCAAAGAATGCATACTCATGCGAACCAATTTCATCAACAAAGACATTAGATAAACTAATTTGAAGAGTGCAATTTTTCTTGTTTGCCGGGGTCGATTCGAACTCCTACAATGCGCCTCGCAGTGAGGGCATACCCTTGGATACAGGCCGGTTAATCCGGGTTCACGGTACGTATTCGACGATCAATTTGAACCTGTCTATTGGAATCGAAGATGAAAAAGTTTGTTGCTAAAACCATCCGTTACTACAAGCTTTCCTTTGTTCAGCTCTATCAACTGAACCGACTCTGAGAGCTCGCGACGGCTCACCTGTTTATTTTCCGGTCTGTGTCCAGACGCACTCACTGTCTGTGAACATCCATCCTGAATTGTCTTTGCCCACCGCATCCGCCGTGGGCTTTTTTTTGCCCGGATAATAAAAAACCGCCTTTGACGGCGGTTTCATGTTCAAACGACTGTTTTTACTTCTCATCTGGTCGCTGAAGACCGAAATGAGCGTAGGCTCGTGTGGTCGCAATCCGTCCTCTGGGTGTACGTTGCAGATACCCTTGCTGGATCAGATAAGGCTCCAGCACATCTTCGATAGTATCTTTCTCTTCCCCGATCGCGGCGGCCAGATTATCGAGACCCACCGGGCCCCCCATAAACTTGTCTATCACAGCCAACAATAACTTGCGGTCCATGAAGTCAAAACCTTCGTTATCGACATCCAGCATGTCCATGGCGCGAGCAGCAATGGGGCCGTCGATCCGGCCATCGGATTTCACCTGGGCAAAGTCGCGCACCCGCCTTAACAAACGGTTAGCAATCCGCGGCGTGCCGCGAGAGCGACGAGCGACCTCAATGGCACCATCTTCCGTCATGTCGAGCCCCAGACAACGGGCACTGCGGGAGACGATATCGGTCAGGTCCTTGACGTTGTAGAACTCCAGCCGCTGGACGATACCGAAGCGATCCCGCAGCGGGCTGGTGAGTGAACCTGCCCGGGTGGTGGCGCCAATCAGGGTGAAGGGAGGCAGATCCAGCTTGATGGAGCGAGCCGCTGGCCCCTCCCCGATCATGATGTCGAGCTGATAATCCTCCATCGCCGGATAGAGCACCTCCTCCACCACCGGGCTGAGACGGTGGATTTCATCGATGAACAGCACATCGTTCGGTTCGAGGTTGGTGAGCAGCGCCGCCAGATCCCCCGCTTTCTCCAGCACCGGGCCGGAGGTGGTCTTGATATTGACCCCCATCTCGTTGGCGACGATGTTGGCAAGGGTAGTCTTGCCCAGACCCGGCGGGCCGAAGATCAGCAGGTGATCGAGCGCTTCACCCCGCTGACGGGCCGCTTCGATAAAGATCTCCATCTGTTCGCAGACGGTATCCTGACCGGTGTAGTCAGCCAGCTTCTTGGGGCGGATCGCCCGGTCAATAATGTCATCCTCACGGGCGGCACTGGCCGAAATGAGGCGGTCTGCTTCAATCATCAACTACCTCATACCAGGCTACGCAGGGATTCACGGATGATATCTTCCACCGACATCCCCTCTTTGGCGATCTTGCTGACAATCTGACTCGCCTGCTGCGGCTTGTAACCGAGGGCCACCAGCGCACTGGCCGCCTCCTCGGTCACATCCGGTGCCCGCAATTCGGGCTCACTGGCTGGCAGGGTGACCATGGCCGGGGAGAAGAGGTCGTGACTGACCCACCCCTTGAGGCGATCCTTCATCTCCACCACCAGACGCTCGGCGGTCTTCTTGCCGACTCCCGGCAGTTTGACCAAAGAGCTTATCTCTTCACGTTCGACACTCAGCACGAATTGGGTAGCTGTCATGCCGGAGAGAATAGCCAGCGCCAGCTTGGGGCCGACTCCGTTGGTCTTGATCAGCTCGCGGAACAGCGCCCGCTCCTGTTTGTGGTTGAAACCATAGAGCAACTGGGCATCTTCCCGCACCACGAAGTGAGTATGGATGGTCGCTTCCTTGCCGATCTCCGGCAAATCATAGAAGCAGCTCATCGGCATCTGCACCTCATAGCCAACCCCGCCCACTTCCAGCAGGACCTCGGGGGGCTGCTTTTCAATGACAATGCCTCTCAAGCGACCAATCACGGCTCTCTCCTCACCAATACAACTATTCGTAAATTGGCTCATAGCATAAAGAATAACTGGATAAGTATCCAGCATAGGGCAGCAACACCCTTGTGGTCAGAGAGGCTTTTTATCCAATTTTCCACCATGCTTGATCGGGTGCAGCCAGTGCACGGGATGTTTCAGCGCCGCACCGGTCCCCGAGCGGGGGATAAACCACTACACTAAACCCGTTCGGAACCGAAACTGGTGCCAATGTCGATACCAAGGAAGGCCATCACATGAAAATTGTTACCACCTCCAATCTGGGTCTTGCCATATTGCTCGGCTGTACGCTGGGCATGGGGGTCGTTGGCTGGTATGGCAGCCAGCGGCTAGCCAATCTGCTCTCCTATGTCCTGGGCGCCGCCTGGCAGACCGCCGACGGTGCCATGGAGGGCTCCATAGAGCTGGGCAACCAACAGCTACAGATTCAGAAGATGCAAAACGGAACCCCGCTCAATCGCGCCGAACTCGATGCTGCCAAGGCGGCGACCGATGATGCGCTGGCCCGGGTCAGCCAGGGGCAGCTCATTGATGGTGCAGCCCTTGCCACCATGGAACAGCACAAGCAGGACTATCAACAGCAACAAGAGAAGCTGCTGGCGCTCTATCACGCCTATACCGAGGTGGATCAGGCCCTGCATCACAACGCCGATCTGATGGCTCGCCTCTCGACCCAGCTGGAGGTGATTGGCGATGGCGCGGTCGAGGCGCTGACCCAATCCCCCGACCAGACCATCAGCTGGAACAGCGGCCTCTCCACTCGCTGGGAAGCGGCCGATGGGGGGATGGAATCCAACATAGGCTTTTTGCGCCAGCTCTATGCGCTGGAGAAGATGCGCAGACAAGGAGTCACAGAGGCGATCAAGGCCGAGCTGAAAGAGGCGACTGATTTCTACCACGAAGCGGTCGACAGCATGCTCGGCACCGGGCTGTTCGATATCGAGGGAATCGGCGAATTTGCCGGCAAGACACTGTCGGCAGAGTATCGCGCCCTGTTGGCCCGGCATCAGCAACTGATGGGACAGTGGGTCGATGCGCTCGGCAGCTATCAGGCCCAGCAGTCCGCCTATGAGGTCAGTGCCGATGAGCTGCGACAACAGCTGGTTGCCATCGAGGAGAGCGGCGATGCCACCGTCGAGGATCAGGTGGCCCAGCTCAACGGCATCATCAGCCAGATCCGAACCCTGCTGCTGGGTGGCCTGTTGCTGAGCCTGATCATGGTCACCCTCTGCGGCTTCTGGCTGACCCGCAAACTGGTAACCCCGCTGCTGCAAGTGGACAAACGAATGCAGGATATCGCCGCCGGCGAGGGGGACCTCAACGCCCGCATCAACCTGCAACGTGATGATGAGATAGGCTCGCTGGCCAACAGCGTGGATCGTTTCATCGAGAAATTGCAGAAGATGATCAGCTCCACCATGGACAACAACCAGCACATCAGCGAACACGTTCACACCTCGGTCAACCGGGTGGAGGCAATCAGCCAGAGCAGCCGCCAGACCGCCGAACATGCGCTGGCCCTGCACCACGACAGTGAACAGATGGTGCAAGTCGCCACAGGTATCTCGGACAACTGCAGCATGGCGGCCCACAATGCCAATGAGGTGCGCCAGCTGACCACCGAGAGCAGCCAGTATGTCGCCTCCGCCAGCGCGGGCATGCAGCGGGTGGTACAGGAGGTGAGCGAGTGTGCCATCGCCATCAACTCCCTCAAGGAGCAGGCGGGTCAAATTGGCCAGATCATCTCCACCATCAGCGGCATCTCGGAACAGACCAACCTTCTGGCCCTCAATGCGGCCATAGAAGCGGCCCGCGCGGGGGAGATGGGGCGTGGCTTTGCGGTGGTCGCGGACGAGGTGCGCACCCTGGCCAATCGCACCGCAACATCGAGCGCTGAAATTAGCCAGGTGATCAGCAGCATCCAGCAGCAGACCGAAACCGCCTATCTGATGATGCAGCGCAACCTCAAGACGGTAGAGTCCGGCATGCAGGACTCCGAGAACACCAAGCAGATCCTGTTCAAGGTGGAAGGCGCCATCGACCAGCTGGCCGACATGGTGCAGCAGGTGGCCGTAGCCACAGGGCAACTGTCACACACCCTGAGCCACTCCTCTGACAAGGTCTCCGGCATCAGTCTGCAAGCCAGAACCGGCGAACAGGAGGCACAGGAGTGCCTGCAGCTCGCCTCCTCGCTCCATCAAGCCAGCCTGCTGCAACAGCGCCTGCTCTCCCAGTTCAGAGTCTGAGCCCCTCCAATAGTAAAGATGCCACTCATGTGAGTGGCATCTTTTTGTTACCGGTCGCTCATTCCTGCCGCCTTAACTTCCTCAACGTCCTATGGCCAGTTGAACAGCCAGGCTCAACATGATGATGCCTACCAGCAGATCGATCCCCTGCTGCACCCGGCAGCGGGCCAGCCAGGGCGCCACTGCCGCAGCACCCAGCGCCAGCGAGTAGAACCACACCAACGAGGCCAGCATGGCCCCCGCAGCAAAGGCCGGACGCAGGGACTCGCTCACCTGACTGCCAAGGGAGCCGAGCAGCATCAAAGTATCGAGATAGACGTGAGGATTGAGCAGCGTAACACCCAGCGTCATCGCCAGCACGCTTTTGGCACCCATCTGCTGAGCAGACTCGGCAAGCCCCTCCCCTTTACCACGCCAGGCACTGAGCAGGGAACGGCCACCAAACCAGCCGAGAAACAGCACACCACCCCAGGTGAGCAGCGCCATGCCGAAGGGGCTGGCGGCCAGCACATTGGCCCCGCCAAATACGCCGATAGCAATCAGGGTGAGATCGCAGAAACTGCAGAGCGTGGCCGTCAGCAGATGGTGATTGCGATGGATGCCCCGACTCAGCACAAAGGCATTCTGGGCGCCGATAGGGATGATCATGGCCAGACCGATGGTGAAGCCTTGCAGTGTCGTTGCGAGCATCATGGAGAGTACCGTTCGAAATGATGAATGAGCGGCACTATAGCGATGGCGGTTCCTTCTTAGAAATTCATTGATTTACTGATTGATTCATTTTGCTAATAAAAAACGGCATACCTGCCGCTGTTCCAGCCCTTGTCAATTACCGGATCTGACAATTGTGACCCTCAGAGTGCGGCAGGAGAATCTGTTGCGCCTGTGGGCTCAGCCTACTGCAGCAATCTGGGGAAGTTGGTAACCACAACTTGCTCCAGATTGGGCAGCAACAGCCCCGTACTAACCCCTTTGGCAATGGCCTGATAGCGGTTCATTGAGCCGGTTTTGCGGGTGACCTGATTGAGATGGTAATTGACCGTGCGCTCCGTGATCCCGAGGATGCAGGCGATCTCGCTAGAGGTCTTCCCTTCGCTGGCCCAGAACAGGCACTCGGTCTCGCGCTCGGTCAAGGGGTCTTTCCCCGCACTGTCCATCATGCTGAAACGCACCACCCGAATGGCCGCCTCGAAGATGTAATTGGACATCCAGGAGAGGATCGGCGAGGACTCCAGCAGCAGGTCGCTCGAGGCCCGCTCGGAGGTGATGAAGGAGAGAATACCGTTCTCCCCGGCTGCGCCGTGCAGAGGGAAGGAGATGCCGTTACGCAACCCGAACTCGGCTGCCAACCCCATCACGTCCATGGTTCCCTCCTGCAGAAAACTGGCCCGCTCATCGAGGCGGTTCCAGTAAATGGGCAGCGTCTGCTTGCGTGCCAGCCGGATCACCGGATCGCACGCCAGCATGTTGTTTTCGGTATAGGCCTGCACCCAGGAATCAGGGCACTGGTTGAACAGCACCACCTTGGGCCTTTGCATCGACATCGGCAGGATCAGGGCGAAGCGATAGTAGTCATAGCCCATCCCGAGCGTAAAGCGACCGATCAGTTCGGCCAGACGATTGCCGTCCGTCACCGAAGTGAAATGTTCGAGGTACTCAAGCAGTTGGTCTCTGTTCATATGAAAGCCCCCTTGGCCAGACATGTGATTATAACGGCGAATAGCAAGATAGAGGGTCCATAATGTTGGTTTTTAAAGGAAAATTGAGAGAACATCCACGAAACGAGGTGGAGAATGAACTCTATCGCTTTCGAAATCGCGTCTTTTCCGACCGGCTAGGCTGGGATGTCGAGTCTCATCGGGGCCTGGAGCGTGACAGCTTCGACACGCCAGACACCCATTGGGTTCTGATCGAGGACGAACAAGGGCTGTGTGGCTGTATTCGTCTACTCAACTGTGCCGATGCCTATATGCTGCCCACCATCTTCCCCACCGCCCTTGCCGGTGAAAGCGCGCCACGCACCCCCGATGTCTGGGAACTCACCCGTCTGGCTATCGATGCCCAGCGCGCACCGCGCATGAGCAATGGCGTCAGCGAACTCACTTGCGTCATCTTCCGCGAGGTCTATGCCTTCGCCCATGCCCACGGGATCCGGGAGCTGGTCGCCGTCGTCAGCCTGCCGGTGGAGCGCATCTTCCGCCGACTTGGCCTGCCCATCGAGCGGCTCGGTCATCGGCAGGCGGTCGATCTGGGGGCGGTAAGGGGCGTTGGCATCCGCTTCCATCTGGATGAGCGCTTCGCGCAGGCGGTCTCCCAACCGCTGCTGGGCCATTATCAAACCAGCCATTATCCACTGCAGCAACCGTCACCGGTGTTAGCAGTTCACTCATAAAAAATCCCGGGAAAACAGACCCGGGATAAAGATGTCGCTACGATCTGCGCAGGGCTACCCCATGCGGCACCAGAGAGTATCCTCCCTCAATGGCCTGACCACTACTGTCAAAAATCACAGCGCAACGCCCCTTCCGCCGCCCATTGTTGTCCCCTGCCGAGTGACGTAGAGTCAGCCCTTGGGCAACGGAAGGGGGAGAAGATGAAAGAGCTGGACTACAAACTGCTGCGGGCGCTGGATGCAGTACTGCAGGAGCAGAACTTCGATCGGGCGGCCAAGTCGCTCCATATCACCCAGTCGGCCATCTCCCAGCGGATCAAGCAGCTGGAGCAGCAATTTGCCGAGCCGCTGCTCATTCGCAGCCAACCGCTGCAGGCCACGCAACTCGGCCAGAAGCTGCTGGCCCACTATCGGCAAGTACATCAGCTTGAGCTCGAACTGGCGGGGGAGCTGGCTCCCGATGAACCGCAGGGGCCAATCCGGATCAGCATCGCCGTCAACGCCGACAGCCTGGCCACCTGGTTTTTGCCCGCCATTGCCCCCTTGTTGAAACAGCACCCCATCGAACTCAACCTGCTGGTCGATGACGAGAACCGCACCCTCGACAAGGTCCGCGAGGGCCAGGCCTTTGGTGCGGTCAGCCTGCATCCCCAACCGCTGGCGGGTTGCTGCGTCGACGAGCTCGGTGAGATGAACTATCTGCTTACCGCCAGCCCCGCCTTCGTAGCCCGCCACTTCCCTCGCGGCCTGACTCGTGAGGCGCTGGCCAAGGCACCGGCGGTGGCGTTCGATCAGCGCGATGACATGCATGTGAGCTTTATGAGGGAACACTTCGGGCTGGAGCCCGGCGGTTATCCCTGCCATACGGTCCACTCCTCAGAGGCCTTCGTCGCCATGGCCGAGCAGGGGTTGGCCTACTGTCTCATTCCCGAATTGCAGATAAGAGGCCAGCTCGCAGGCGGGTCACTGCTCAACCTCAGTCCCGACCACGTCCTGACGGAACGCCTCTACTGGCACCGCTGGGTACTGGAAAAAGGGGTTCACAAGCAGCTCTCCCAGCGTCTCATCGAGCATGCCAGATCGCAGTTGAAAGCACGCTGAGCAGGCCATTCACCTTGGCTTTGCAGGGCTAAAAACGTATAGTGCTGGGCGATCCTTCATCAGGTCTCCACCCAGGTTTTCACTTCAGGTTCCTCACTTATGTTCCAAGACAATCCGCTGCTGGCCCAGCTCAAGCAACAAATCCGCGAAAACATCCCGAAGAAAGAGGGTGTGATCCGCGCCTCGGACCGGGGCTTCGGCTTTCTGGAAGTCGATGAGAAGACCAGCTATTTCGTGCCGCCTCCCTACATGAAGAAGGTGATGCACGGTGACCGGGTGACCGCCCTGATCCGTACCGAAAAAGAGAAGGAAGTGGCCGAGCCGGATACCCTGCTGGAGCAGTCCGTCACCCGCTTCGTGGCCCGGGTCAAGATGTTCCGTGACCGCCTCAACGTGGTCGCCGACCACCCGCTGATCAAGGATGCCATCAAGGCCCGCGTCAAGAAGGGCCTGGATGAGAAAGAGTTCAAGGAAGGTGACTGGGTGGTGGCTACTCTCAAGCGCCATGCGCTGGTCGACGGCAACTTTTCTGCCGAGATCATCCAGAAGATCGCCGCCCAGGAAGATCACAATGTGCCCTGGTGGGTGGTGCTGGCGCGCCACAATCTGGCCCAGGTCGAGCCGGCTGATTTGCCGGAGTGGAAGGTGATCGAAGAGGAAGAACTGCCCCGTCGTGACCTGACCAAGGTGCCCTTCTTCACCATCGACGGTGCCAAGACCAAGGATATGGACGATGCGCTGGCCATCACCAAGCTGGACAACGGCTGGGAGCTGCTGGTCGCCATCGCTGACCCGACCGCCTATGTGGCCGAAGGGAGCGAGCTGGACAAAGAGGCGGCCCAGCGCGCCTTTACCGTCTACATGCCGGGCCGCAACGTGCCGATGATCCCGCGCACCCTCTCCGACGAGCTCTGCTCCCTGAAAGAGGGTGAGGAGCGCAACACTCTGTGCGCCCGTCTGCTGATCGCCGAAGATGGTCTGCTGCTGGAGGAGACCGAGTTCTTCGCCGCCCGCATCTGCTCCCACGCCCGTCTCAACTATGACGACGTCTCCGACTGGGCCGAGCATGGCAAAGAGCTGGCTATCGACGCAGGCGTACTGGCCCAGCTGCCGCTGATGAAGGCGATGACCGAAGCACGCATCGCGTGGCGCACCGAGCATGCGCTGGTATTCCCGGATCGTCCCGACTACGACTTCGAGCTGGGCGAGAATGGCGAAGTGCTGGCTATCCAAGTCGAGCCGCGCCGCATCGCCAACCGCATGGTGGAAGAGTCGATGATCGCCGCCAACATCTGCGCCGGTCGCGTGCTGGGCAAGAGCGTCGGTTACGGCATCTTCAACGTTCACACCGGCTTTGACGAAGAGTCCCTCGACGGCGCCATCGACCTGCTGAAAAGTGCCGAAGCCCCGTTCGAGCGCGACGAGATCGCCAGCCTCTCCGGCTTCTGCGCCCTGCGCCGCTGGATCGACAACCTCGACACCCGCTGGCTGGACGGCAAGATCCGCCGCTTCCAGAGCTATGCGCTGATGTCCTCCGAACCGGGCGCCCATTACGGTCTGGGTCTGGATGCCTACGCCACCTGGACCTCCCCGATCCGTAAATACGGCGATATGGTCAACCATCGTCTGCTCAAAGCGGTTATCGCCGGCAAGACCCCGGGTGAGCGCCCGAGCACCGAGCTCACCGAGCATCTGACCGCCTGCCGCCGTCTGCACCGCATGGTGGAGCGTGATATCGGCGACTGGCTCTATGTCCGTTACCTGAAAGCCGCCGCTGGCACCGATCAGGTGTTCAACGCCGAGATCATCGACGTGATGCGTGCCGGTCTCAAGCTGCGTCTGCAGGAGAACGGCGCCGTGGTCTTCCTGCCTGCCCGCCATATTCTCGACAACAAGGATCGGCTGGAGTGCAACTGGGACAACGGCCGCGTCTATCTGGACAAGACCGAGGTGGTTTATGAGCTCGGCCAGATCATCGAGGTCAAACTAACCGAAGCGGTGGAAGAGACCCGTTCCCTTATCGCCAAACCGGCAGTGGATCTGGTGCCGGGTCCGGCACCGGAAGCCCCGGCGGCCGAGAGTGCGCCAGCCGATAGCAGTGAAACACCCGCTGAGGCTGCCCCCAAGGCAGAATAAGCCACGCAGAATCGTCTGATCTATCAGAGAGCCCGCCATCGTGCGGGCTCTTTTTTGCCAAACACCCCGCCCTACAAGCTGCCATATATACCGCTATGGCACACAGTTCTAGCCACGATTGGCAGAGAACGCAGTGAATGTCTCCACCGGAATGGCTTAAAGCAACCATTATGTGCGCCATCTCTCCTTTCTGACATATTAATCAAGGAGAAATATGTCTATACTCGCTTGGGTACAATCCAAGGGATATTGGTATGCAGGAATGGGACCCGGAACACTTCACCAACTTCGCTCAGTTATGCGAAGTGAGCCTCGCCACCATCCGTGAAAAGACCGATGCCGAACGCCTCTACCTCTGGCTAAAAGCCCCCGAACCGCAGCTCTACAGCTTTCAGCTCGATCAGGGGCTGACCACGCTTGATCTCGCCCATCTCGGTCAACTGACCCTGCCCCACCACCTGATCGACAAGGCGATGGAGAAGGGACAACTGGTGATCGAACAACTCCAGCCTCCGCCGGATCCCGGCGAAAATGTGGAGCCCGCCCAGCCGCAGTTACGCGCCTGTTTCCCTCTCAAGCGTCACATGAAACTGGAAGGGGTCATCTATCTGGAGACCCGCCGCCGCATCGATCGCCTCTCCTCCCACCAGCGTCAGGGCATCCAGCTCCTTATCCACTATCTGACTGCCGAGCTCAGCAATCACCTGCTCTCCAGCCAGGTCAATCAGGAGCGGGACCAGCGGCTCCATACCCAGACCGATCTGGTACAGAGTCAGGCACTGCAGGGCTCCTTCCTCACCATGTTGCAGGCGCTGCACATGGTCAGCGTCACCCTCTCCCGCAGTCGCAGCGAGAACGATCTGCTGCGGGATGCCGTGCTGCTGGCCCGCAAGGAGCTGCAATTCGATCGGGTCGCCATCTTCCTGATCGAACCCGATGGCAAAACCATGCGCGGCACCTGGGGCACCAGCGAAGAGGGCGAGCTGATGGATGAACATAACTTCATCAGCCCCATTCCGGATCACCCCACGGTGCAAGAGGCGCTCAGGCGCAAGGACTACGTGCTGGTGATGGAAGATACCCCCCTCTACTACGAGAAGCAGCAGGTGGGCCGTGGCTGGAACGCCATGGTATCGCTATGGGATGGCACTACCCCCATCGGCTGGATCGCCGCCGACAACCTGCTCTGGCACCGTCCGCTCAAAGCCTATCAGAGCGAGATCTTCAAACAGTACGCCGCCATCCTGTCACAACTGCTGATCCGCCAGCGTACTCAGGAGCAGCTGGAAACCCTCAACCGCCAGCTGGAGGCCCGGGTCGCCGAACGCACCATGCAGCTGGCCGAGACCAACCGTGCGCTGGAGGAGGCCAATCACCGCCTCTCCCTGCTGTCGCTGGAAGATCCCCTCACCGGCATCGCCAACCGGCGCCAGTGGGACATCACCATGCAGCGGGAGTGGGAGTGGGCACGGCGCACCCAGAACCTGCTGGCGGTATTGATGATCGACGTCGACGAGTTCAAGGCCTACAACGACCACTTCGGCCATGCCAAGGGGGATCTTTGCCTGCAACAGGTGGCCCATGTGCTGCGGGATGCAGAGCGGCGCTGCACCAATCTGGTAGCCCGTTACGGCGGGGAGGAGTTCGTCATTCTGCTTTGCGCCCCCCAACCCGGTGAGGCCGAACAGCTGGCCGGACGGATCCACGATGGTCTTGCCCGCTTGAAAATGCCCCATCCCGCCTCGCGGGTTGCTGATTTCATTACGGTTAGCATAGGCTTTAGCTATCTGGTTCCCTCCCTGGACGGAGCATGGCAGACCCTGACCGAACAGGCTGACCAGGCGCTCTACCATGCCAAGTCACAAGGGAGGGCGCGCACTCTGGCCTATCGGTGATCCCATGCTGTTGCGTCGCTACCCCATCTTCAATCGTCGCCTGGCTCTGGTGGCCTACGGCATCGACTATCAGCTCAGTTCACCGGCCGAATGGCCTTCACTGGCGCAACATTGCCGCCTGCTGGCGCAGGGGCGTCAATATCTGGTGCCCTTCACCCACGAACAGCTCGATGAACAGCGTCCCATGCTGCTGGATCAGGACGCGATCCCGCTGGTTGAAGCCTCCAGCGAACGCCAGCCCAACTCGTTCCCGGTGCTGGAGCAGTGGCGCGACAGCCGGCGCCGGCTCGCCGTGCATGGCGCCCATCGCGATGCACGCTGGCTCGGCGCCAGCCGCCTGCTGGTGTACTGGATGGGGGAAGAGGGGATCTGCCAGCCCACCGAACACAAGCGGATGGCGCTGAACATCGAAACCTGGGCGGATTTTCTCCCGCTGCGGGAGGCGGGGGTCGACTTCTTTGCCGGCGGCTTTCTCGCCCGTCCCGAGCTGGTCAATCAGCGGGCTAACCAGCCCGATATGGCGCTGGTACAGCAGATCCTCCAGCTCATCTGCCACGAAGAGTTTTCCTTCGCCCAGGTAGCCCGCCTGCTGGAGCAGGATGCCTGGCTGCCCGGCCTGCTGCTCACCTACGTCAACGCCCCCGGCTTCGACCATGCCGCCCCCATCACCTCGGTACCCCGCGCCCTCTCCTATCTGGGGGAGCAGGAGATCCGTAAGTTCGTGCTGATCAACGGTCTGGCCCGGGTGAGCCAGCACATGCCGGAGGCCTGCACCCGCATGGCCATCGCCCGCGGCCGCTTCTGCGAGTTGATTGCCCTCACCGCCCTCGGTAAAACGGAGGCAAGCTGGGCCTTTCTGGTGGGACTGGTGCTCGATGGTTCCCTGCTGTCGGAGCCGCTGATGGCCCACCTGCCCAAGAGCGTGCAGCGCGCCATCGAACTGCACGAAGGGCCACTCTTTCATCTGTTTCAGCTGGTCAGCACCTATGAACAGGGTAACTGGGCCCTGCTGGAACAGCTTGCCCCCAAATATCAACTCGATCCGGCCCAGCTCACCCCCGTCTATTTTCAGTCACAAATGTGGGGGCAAGCGTTTCTCACCAGCTAGGTGATGGCGAGGCAGAGAACCACTGGCTAGAATGGGTTCCCTTTTTTCAGAGACTGACCCGCACCATGACGCTTTCCGGATTCCAAGGCCTGGTCTTTGACCTTGATGGCACCCTGGTCGACTCCATGCCGCTGCACCTCGCCGCTTGGGAACATACCGCCCGCGAGTTTGGCTTTCACTTCGACGCCGACTGGTTCTACGAGCTTGGTGGCATGCCGAGCCGCAAGATAGCCCTGCAGGTCGCACAGGAGCAGCAGATCCCCCTCGATCCGCTCGAAGTCACCCGCTGCAAGACCGCCCACTATGTGGCCAACCTGCACAAGGCGACCGTCTTTCCGGCCATGCAGGCGCTGGTCGAGCGCTATCATGGCGTCATCCCGATGGGGATCGGCACCGGCTCGCCCCGCGTCAACGCCGAAGCGGTGCTGCGCAACACCGGGCTGGATCGCTACTTCTCCGTGGTGGTCACCGCAGACGATGTGGAGCTGCACAAGCCCAATCCGGACACCTTCCTGCTGGTCGCCAGCAAGCTGGGGGTCGAGCCATCAGGCTGTCTGGTGTTTGAAGATACCGGTATCGGGGTTCAGGCCGGAGAGGCGGCGGGTATGCAGACCTGCATGGTCAAAGAGGGTCAACCAGTCGGCATAACGGCGTAGTGCAGAAAAAAATATCGCCCTGCAAGGGGCGATAACCGGAACCGGCTCTCATACGGGACATGAATGAAAATGAGAGCAGGTTCCGTCAGCCGCTGACGCAGGGCGCGTCAACGGGGCGTACGGGGCAGACGATTACTCGTTGTTGCCGCCGCCCTGATTGTCGTCATAACGACCCGGCGCACCGTGGGGGCGCGGCGCCATGGAGACACGCGGCTTGCGAGCACGCTGGATATTCACCTGCGGACGGCCGGTGTGCATGGCGATGGTGGAGATCTTGGCCTTGTAGACCAGCTGCTGGTTACCATGAGCATCGGTCAGCAGCACGCTGTACTGGTCGAACCCGCTGATGGTGCCTTCCAGCTTGATGCCGCTCACCAGAAAAATAGCGACCTGACTGCGGTTCTTGCGCAACCAGTTGAGGGCAGAATCTTGCCCGTTCCCGAGGGAGAAGGCTTGCTCAATCGTGGAGTAGCTGGGGGATTCAGTTGTCATAAATTATTGTCCCGCGGAAAAAAAGTGGCGTTTGATTGTGCTAAATGGGCACTGGCTTGTCAAAGTCATTCTCACTCCCGCCAGCAATAGCGGCCTCCGGGGGCTGGTCGCTGACCAGCACAACTGCGATAATCGCCAGCTCTGGCTCTACCACGGGCCTTATCTGGGGTTTTATCTTGCATCCGGTTTCACACCAACACCACACCACCTATGTCCATGATGCCACTGCCTGCGAAGAGTGTGACCTGCTGATACCGGCAACACCGCTCGAGGTGGGACAGGCCAGCTGCTGCCCCCGTTGCGGACACACCCTGAGTCGCCACCTGCCACAGCAGGAGTTGCGGCCGATCTCCTACGGGTTCGCAGCACTCATCATGTTCGTGCTCGCCAATGCCTTTACCTTTATGTCCTTCTCGGCCAAAGGGGTGGGCCAGGAGATGACTTTTCTGCAGAGCATCACCACCCTGGTGGATGAGGGCTATCTGTTTCTCGGCGCGGTACTGAGCCTGACCCTGATCGGCCTGCCGCTGGTTTATATGGGCTCCATCATGCTGGTGCTGTGGCGGGTCGATAAAGATCTGCACAGCAATGCCCTGCGCTCCCTCGGCCGTCTGCTCTGCCGGATCAAACCCTGGCTGATGGTGGATGTCTTTCTGGTGGGGGTGCTCATCTCGCTGGTCAAGCTGATGGGGATGGCCGACATCAAGATGGGGCTGTCATTCTGGGCTTTCGTCGGTTACACCGTGCTGCTCATCAAGATGATCTCCTCGCTGGATCAGATGTGGCTGTGGCAGCGGCTGTTCGGCCCGACCGAGGCGCGGGAGATCGACCCGGAAGCGGGCGCGCTGGAATCAGGTCTGGTTGGCTGCCACATCTGTGGCGCCCTGAGCGAGGTGGGCAGCCACAGCTGCTCCCGCTGCGGCGGCAAGCTGCATGCGCGCAAGCCGGGCGGCCTGAACCGCACCTGGGCGCTGCTGTTTACCTCCGCCATTCTCTACATTCCGGCCAACGTCTATCCCATCATGGATACGGTGTTTCTCGGTGATGACAGCCCCTCCACCATCCTAGGCGGTGTGGTGCTGCTCTGGGCCATGGGCTCCTACCCCATAGCGGCGGTGATTTTTTTCGCCAGCGTGGTGGTGCCGCTGGTGAAAATACTGGCGCTATTCTGGCTTTGCTATATGGTGCAGCGCGGCAATGTCACCTCCCCCCTCGGCAAGCTCAAACTCTATCGCATGACCGAATTTGTCGGACGCTGGTCGATGATCGACGTCTTCGTGGTGGCCATTCTGGCGGGCCTGATCCGGCTCGACAATCTGATGACCATCTACCCCGGCCCTGCGGCCGTCGCATTTGCAGGTGTGGTACTGATCACCATGGTCGCCGCCATGAGTTTCGACTCCCGCCTGATCTGGGATTTACAACAAGGAGAACGCGAACGTGAGTGAGCGTAAAAAAAGGTGGAAACCGGGCTCTGACTTTCTGAGCTCTGCCGCCGCAATCTGGATGGTGCCCCTGCTGGCGCTGTTCATCGGTCTCTGGATGCTGTTCCAGCACTGGTACTCCCAGGGCCCCAGTTTCACCCTGACAGTCGCCACTGCCGAGGGCATAGTCGCCGGCAAGACGGTGATCCGCTCCCGCGAAGTGGACGTCGGCCGCATCGAGGCCGTCGAGCTGAGCGATGACTATAGCCATGCCGTGCTGAAAGGACGGCTGACCAATGCCGCCTCCGGCATGCTGCGCGGTGACAGCCAGTTCTGGGTGGTCAAGCCCAGAGTGGGCCGTGAAGGGGTATCGGGTCTGAGCACCCTGCTCTCCGGCGCCTATATCGAGCTCGCCCCCGGCAAGAAAGGTCGGGCGCGGGACGAATACGCCATGCTCGACAAACCGCCGCTCGCCTCCCTCGATGCCAAGGGGCTGCGTCTAACCCTCAGCAGTCGCGACACCCGCGCGCTCGGGGAAGGCTCCCCCATCAACTATCAGGGCTTCACCATAGGTCAGGTGGAAGAGGCGAAGTTCCTGCCGGAAAAGAGCGAGATGCAGTATCAAATCTTCATCCACGCCCCCTATGACATTCTGGTGAGCAGCAACTCCCGCTTCTGGATGACCCCGGGCTTCGAGGTCTCCATGAGCAGCGAGGGGATGAAGGTGAAGATGGATTCGCTGGAGAGCCTGATCGATGGCGGCATTACCATGGGTCTGCCACCCGGCTGGGCGCCTGGCGAACCGGTCAAACAGATGGAAGGGTTCACCCTGTTCCAAGATGAGGCGAGCGTGCTGGCCGGTAGTCTGGATCAGTTCATCGACTACGTCTTCCTGTTCGATGACAACGTGGGTGGCCTGCACCCGGGCGCTGCGGTGCAGTATCGCGGCATTCGGGTCGGTACCGTCATCTCCGCCCCCTACCTCATCGAGGACAAGGGCGTGCAGATCTTCAAGAGCCGCCAGATCCCGGTGCTGGCTCGCATCGAGGTACAGCGCCTCTCCCACCGCTATGCCAAGGCGGAGAAGGATCAATGGCGCGCCCTGTTCGGCAAGCAGTTCAAGGAGGGGTTGCGTGCCAGCCTCAAGACCTCAAGCCTGCTGACCGGCGGCAAGATCATCGACCTCAACTTCTATCCGGACGCGCCACGCTTCGAGCAGGCCAAGCTGGCCGGTTATCAGGTCTTCCCCACCGTGCAGGGCGGGCTGGATCAGATCGAGCGCAAGGTGAACCTCATCCTCGACAAGTTTGTCGACATGGACATGGCGACCACCCTGACCAAGGTCAACGGGTCACTCACCACCCTGGATGGCACCCTGAAGAACATCAGTGCAGTCAGCGCCAACCTGAACAAGCTCACTGCCAAGGATTCCACCCAGCAGCTGCCCGCCTCGCTCAACGAGAGCCTCAAGCAGTTGCAGGAGACCTTGCAGGCCTATGATGCCCAGTCGCAGACCAATCAGGACCTGCGCCAGTCGGTGCAGACCCTCAATCAGTTGATGCGCGAACTGCAGCCGCTGGTGCACTCCCTCAACGAGCAGCCCAGCTCGCTGATCTTCGATCGCGCGCATCCATCGGACCCTGAGCCCAAGCGAGGCAAACAATGAAAAAAGAGATCCTGACGCTGGCCCTGCTGGGCCTGCTGGCGGGTTGCAGCAGCCAACCAAGCCTGCACTACTACTCGCTCGATGCCGATAGTCAGCAACCCGTGACTGCCCCGGCCCAACCGCAGCACCAGTTGGTGCTGCGCCCGGTGGCGCTGGCCAGCCAGCTCGACCGGATCAGCCTGGTCTATCAGCTGGAAGGGCAAGAGCTCCACTTCACCGAGTACCATCGCTGGGCCGGTGCGCTGGACGATCAACTCAACCAGCTCACCCTCAATGGCCTCTCCACCCGCCTGCCGGGCTGGGTGGTACGGCAGGATGGCGCCCGCAAGGGGCCGGTGCTGACCATTCTGGTGGAGCGCTTTCAGGGCCGTCATGACGGCAGCGCCGTGCTGAGCGGCCGCTGGCGCCTGCTGGCAGAAGATGGCACCGTGCTGCGCGATGCCCCCTTCCGTCAGGAGCGGGTACTGCCAGCCGATGGCTACAACGCACTGGTGAACGAGCTGGGTCAGGGCTGGCAACAGCTGCTCGACCAGATCGCCGCCGAGGTGCGCCAGAGCGCCAGCTAATCGCCCATCCGCCGATTGCAGAGATAAAAAAACGACGCCAGCTGGCGTCGTTTCACATTGCAGCCACCCCGTGAAAGAGAGTGTTGAGTCTATTTTTTGAATCTTCGCAAGCTAGCTGAAATCTGATGTCATAGTGGAGTAGCACATTTCCGATATTCCGAGGGACTGACCCCCACCCGTTTTTTGAACACCCGCGAGAAGTAGAGCTGATCGTCATAGCCCACTTGCTGGCCTATGGTGGCCACCGACAGCGGCGTGGTCTGCAGCAGCAGCTTGGCCCGCATGATCCGCTGATCTTCCCGCCAGCGCACTATGCTCACCCCCACCTGCTCGCGAAACAGGTGGGCCAGCCGTGACGGGGACAAAAACACCTGCTCGGCCAGCGCCTCCACCGAGATCTCGGCGCAGAGCGACTCGCTCAGGATCTGGCACGCCTGGTGCACCCGGTGATCTATGGTGGGGTAGGCACTTAGGGAGGAGGCTTCATAGCAGCGAATAAGCAGCCGCTCTAGCAGGTTCATGGCCAGCTGTTCCGACATGGGGCGCAGCTGCTGATGGGTCTCTTCGATGTCGAGGAACAGGGCGTCAAACTCGGCGAGCAAGGCGGCGTCCGCTAGTTGCAGGCGCCCCACCCGCTCAGTGACCTGCGGCCACTTGAGCCAATCAGCCCAGTAGGCCCGCGGCCGGAAATAGACCCAGCGGTGATACCACTCCCGCGCATCCGGCGCCCGGCCGTAATAATGCACCGCCGCCGGCGGAAACAACAGCAGGTCGCCGGGCTCCACGGTGAAGGCCTGCTCCCCCTGAAAGATCAGCCCCTTGCCCCTGATGGTCAGATTGACGATGAAGCCCTTCATCCCCAGGGGCCGGTCGATGATGAAGTCGAGCGCACTCCCCTGCTCGATGGGGGTCATGCCCGAGACCAGGAAGACGTCGAAGGCATAGCCCGGCAGCAGGGGGTTGAGTTGTTTCGGCTTCTCTTTTTGCATCGAGGACATGGCGGAAAACAGCGCTTGGGTAAAAAAATCGGCTTGGGCCATTGTAAAGACTCACCTTGGGAACGCGCTATCTGACGCTCGGCGCCGTGTGAAATTGGTGAACTGGCTCACAACGGGATGTTTCGTGCGCCATAGGATAACCCTCAACAGGCCCGCTGCGCGCGGGCCTGCATGGTTGGACAGGGATCAGATGCGCGCCTTGCGTACCTGCTTGTAGCGGTCGAACAGCACGGCGGCGAGCAGGATGAGGCCACGCACTACGTACTGGGCGAAGGGGGAGATGTTGAGCAGGTTCATGGCGTTCTCCATCAGCCCCAGGATCAGCACCCCGGCGATGATGTAGGAGATCTTGCCGATCCCCCCCTTCATGGAGACGCCCCCCAGCACGCAGGCGGAGATCACCACCAGCTCGAAGCCGATGGAGGTCATCGGCTGACCCGAGGTCATGCGCGAGGAGAGTATGATGCCGGCGATGGAGGCAATCAGCCCGGTCATGGTGAAGATGATGATCTTGGTACGCACCACGTTGACCCCGGCCAGGCGCGCCGCCTCCTCATTACCCCCCATGGCCAGGGTGTTGCGGCCGAAGGTGGTCTTGTTGAGCAGCAGGCCAAACAGCACGAAGCAGACAGCGGTCAGCCAGACCGGGGTCGGGATGCCGAGCAGGGCGGAGTTGCCGAGCTCGAAGAAACGCTCCTCGACGATGCCGACCGCCTTGCCGTCGGAGATGATGTAGCCCACCCCGCGCGCCATCTGCATGGTGGCGAGGGTGGTGATGAGGGCGTTGATCTTGAATTTGGCCACCACGATGCCGTTGATGAGGCCAAACAGCACTCCCACCGACATGCCGGCCAGGATGCCGACCGTGATGCTCTCGGTGGCGTTGATGCCGACCGCGCAAGCGACGCCGGAGCAGGCCACCACTGAGCCGACCGACATGTCGAACTCGCCGGAGGCGAGGCAGAACAGCATGCCGCACGCCACCATGCCCGACATGGAGACGGCGAGCCCGAGCCCGCGCATGTTGATCAGGCTGGCAAAGTTGGGCACCAGCACGCAGGCCAGCAGGAACAGGATGGCGAAGATCACCAGCATGCCGTATTGATCCCAGACGCGGGCCAGTTGCAGGCGGGAGCCGCTGGCTGCCGCGGCGCTGGCGGCCTGGCCGACTGAGGTAGTAGTTGTCATGGTATTTCTCCTGAAAATTCCGGGTGCTATCTCGTTGCGGTCAGCAGATCAACGGGCCGGCATGGCCAGATTGAGCGCCTTGACCTCGTTGGCCTCATCGTGGGAGAGCTCGCCGACGATCTCCCCCTCCCGCATGACCATGATCCGGTCCGCGATGCCCAGCACTTCCGGCAGCTCGCTTGATACCACCACCACGGCGATGCCCACCTTGGCCAGATCGTAAATCACGTTGTAAATCTCGTTCTTTGCCCCGACGTCGATGCCGCGGGTCGGCTCGTCGAGCAAGATGACCTTCATGTCCTCGGAGAGCCAGCGCCCCAGAATGGCCTTCTGCTGGTTGCCGCCGGAGAGGTTCATGATGGCCTGCTGGGGAGACGGGGTCTTGACCCGCATGTCGCGGATCCGCAGCCTCGCGTTCTCGTCTTCCCACCGCTGGTTGATCCAGAAGCCCCCCCACGCATGGTGACGGCGGGCACTGATGTTGATGTTCTCCTGCACCGAGTGGATGGGGATGATGCCAAGCGCCTTGCGATCTTCGGTACAGAGCATGATGCCGCTGCGAATGGCATTGATGGGGCTGCCGATGACCACCGGCTTGCCAAACACCGCTATCTCGCCACTGTGCATCTTGTCGGCGCCGAAGATGAGCTTCATCAGCTCGCTGCGCCCGGCCCCCACCAGCCCGAAGATGCCGAGGATCTCCCCGCGCTTGACCTCGAACGATACCGGCGCCTTGAGCCCAGGCCCCATCAGGTTATCTACCTTGAGGCCAGCCTCGCCGAGCGGCCTTGGGCTGTAGCCATAGATGTCGGTCAGCTCGCGCCCCACCATGGTCTTGACCAGCAGATCCCGGTCCACCTCGGCCATGGAGCCGAAGGTGCGTACGAACTGGCCGTCCTTGAAGACCGTGATGGCGTCGCACAGGGCGAAGATCTCGTCCATGCGGTGGGAAACGTAGAGAATGACCTTGCCCTCGTCACGCAGCTGACGGATGACCCGAAACAGCTGCTCGATCTCGCGGGACGACAGGCTGCTGGTCGGCTCGTCGAAGGCAATGACGCTGGCATCCCGGGTCAGCGCCTTGGCGATCTCCACCATCTGCCACTGCCCCAGCGACAGATACTTGAGCGGCGTCTCGGGGGAGACGTCCATGCCGAGGCGCGCCAGCTGCCTGGCCGCATCCTGATAGAGCTTCTCCCGATCGATGAGCCCGCGCCGGGTCGGCAGCTGACCGAGGTAGATGTTCTCGGCCACCGTCATCTCGGGCACCAGGTGCAACTCCTGATAGATGATGGCGATCCCGCACTCCAGCGCATCGACCGTGCTCTGAAAGACCCGCTCCTGGCCGGCCAGCTTCACCACCCCGGTGGTGGGCGACTGAAAACCGCTCAGGATCTTGAGCAGGGTGGATTTGCCCGCGCCGTTCTCCCCCATCAGCGCGTGCACCGTGCCCTGCTGGCAGCAGAAGGAGACGTTCTTCAGCGCCTTGACGCCGGGAAACTCCTTGCTGATGCCGCAAAACTCCAGATAAGGAACTGACTGATTCATGTTTCACTCCAGCCGACCGGCATGGCGCACTGCGCCATGCCGGTCTCGGTGTCAGGGTTTAGATGGCGTCAATCACAGACCTTTCTTCTGCAGCTCGACCTTGAAGTTGTCGCGGGTGATGAGCACCACGTCGGTCACCTCGGTGAACTTGGCCGGTTCGGCGCCGTTGATCACCCAGTCATGCAGCATCTGGATGCTCTTGTAGCCGTGCACGTCCGGGCTTGGTAGCAGGGAGCCGAGGAAGCCGGTGGCACTGGACTTGGAGAGCTCGTTCACCGCATCCACCCCGTTGATACCGATGCCGATGACGTTCTCGGCCTTGAAGCCCTGCCCTTCGGTGGCACGTACGCCGCCGAGCACTGTGTTGTCATTCATGCCGACGATGAGCCAGTTCTTCACCTCGGGATGCTGCACCAGCATGGAGTTGGCGGCATCCAGCGCCCCCGGAATGTCGTTGGCCTTGGTCGGCGAGCGGTAGATCTGCCCCTCGGGGAAACCGGCGGCCTTGAGCGCGCTCAAGGAGCCTTCGACCCGGCGACGGGCGGTGTCGAGCTCGTCGGCGGTGATGGCGAGCACCCCGGTCGCCTTCACATCCCACTGGCGTTTTTGCATCTCCTTGTAGAGCTCCTGGCCCTGGCGTTCACCAATCTTGGTGGCGGCCATCATCACCAGCGGCACCTGCTCCATGGGCTGCCCCTTGGCATTGACGAACTGGTCGTCCACCGTGATGACCTTCAGATCCATGCTGTTGGCCTTGGCCATGATGGCGGCCCCGAGTTTGGGATCAGGGGTGCAGATGACGAAGCCCTTGGCGCCGTTGGCTGCCAGGCTGTCGATGGCATTGAGGGTCTTCTCGCCATCGGGGACGGCTATCTTGATCACCTCGAAGCCGAGATCCTTGCCCGCCTTGTCGGCGAAGTTCCATTCGGTCTGGAACCAGGGCTCCTCCGGTTGCTTGACCAGATAACCCAGCTTCAGCGCCTCGGCCGAGAAAGCAGAATTTGCCATACCAAGGGCAAACCCCATTGCGATCATGCTGTTAACGATTTTGTTCATGCGAGTGTCTCCAGGTGTTCTATCAATCCATGTATCCACGCAGTGCTGCTGGTTGAGTCAATCAAGTCGCAGCCATATAAAAACATGCTTAAACAGGACGTTATTGTTGTTGCTAGTTGAGCGAACCAAGTTGTAATCGTTTTCACATGGAAAAATGGAGAGCAGGATCACGCCATGAAATTGCAGCCGTTTTGTCTATGTTTTCAGCAAAATAATCACATAGCGGATCTTCGATGGCCGTCACCCTCTTGCCGGCATAGCGTTTAAATCCATATTTCTAGCAGCCAATGGCTAACCGCCCGTCCGGTCCATCTCCTATGGTTCCTCACCAGTCACCCCTCATTGATGGTCAGGAGCACTTATGTCTGAGCACCCCAGGTCCGAGCAGATCACCATCGGACTCGATTTCGGCAGCGATTCGGTCAGGGCACTCGCCGTGCGCTGCCACGACGGCGCCGAGCTGGCAACCCAGGTCGTCTATTACCCGCGCTGGCAGGCCGGTCGTTACTGCCAGCCAGTCACCAACCAGTTTCGCCACCACCCCCTCGACTATCTGGAGTCCATGGAGCAGGCAGTGGTGGCGGTGGTGAGCCAGCTCACCCCGAGTCAGCGCGCCGCCGTGCGCGGCATCGGGGTGGATAGCACCGGCTCCACGCCAGCCCCCATCGACAAGGAAGGGCGTGTGCTGGCCCTGCGCCCGGAGTTTGCAGACAACCCCAACGCCATGTTCGTGCTGTGGAAGGATCACACCGCCATCGAGGAGGCCGAGGCCATCACCGCCCTGTGCCACGGCGGCCAGTTCCCCGACTACAGCCGCTACATCGGCGGGGTCTACTCCTCCGAGTGGTTCTGGGCCAAGATCCTGCACGTCTCCCGCAGTGACGCAGCGGTGCGCGCCGCTGCCTGCAACTGGGTCGAACTGTGCGACTGGGTCCCCGCCATCCTGAGCGGCACCCAGGCCCCGGCCGACATCCGGCGCGGACGCTGCTCCGCCGGCCACAAGTCCCTCTGGCACCCGAGCTGGGGCGGCCTGCCCCCCGCCGAGTTTCTCAACGCGCTGGATCCGCTGTTGACCGAGGATCTCGACACCCCGCTCTTTACCGACAGCTGGACCGCCGATCTGCCGGTCGGCACCCTGACCCCCGAGTGGGCGGAGCGACTGCACCTCTCCTGCGAGGTGGTGATCGCCGGCGGCGCCTTTGACTGCCACATGGGCGCGGTGGGGGCCGGGGCCGGCAACAATGCGCTGGTCAAGGTGATCGGTACCTCCACCTGCGACATCCTGATCGCCGACGAAGCCACCATCGGTGATCGCGCCATTGCCGGGATCTGCGGCCAGGTGGACGGCAGCGTGGTGCCGGGCATGGTGGGGCTGGAGGCGGGACAATCGGCGTTCGGCGACATCTATGCCTGGTATCAGCGCCAGCTCGGCTGGCCACTGGAGAGCCTCGCCGCCCAGTATCCGGAGCTGCGCACCGCCATCGAGGCCCACAAGCGGGAGCTGCTGCCAAGCCTCGCCGCCGCCTGGGAGCAACAGCGCGATCTGGCCCACCTGCCGGTGGTGCTCGACTGGTTCAACGGTCGCCGTACCCCTTATGCCAACCAGCGCCTGCAGGGCACCGTCACCGGGCTCAACCTCGGCACCGATGCGCCCGATCTGTTCGGTGCCCTGGTGGCCTCCACCGCCTTCGGGGCCCGCAGCATCATGGAGTGCATGACCAGTCAGCAGGTGCCGGTGGAGCAGGTGATCGCCCTCGGCGGCATCGCCCGCAAGTCGGCCACCGTGATGCAGACCTGCGCCGACGTGATGAACAGGCCCATCCAGGTGGTGGCCTCGGATCAATGCTGCGCCCTGGGGGCGGCCATCTTTGCCGCCGTGGCGGCCGGGATCCACGCCGATGTGGCCAAGGCCCAGCACCACATGGCGAGCGCCGTGGAACGCACCCACCAGCCTGACCCTGAACGGGTTGCCGAATATGAGCGCCTCTACCAGCGCTACCTCGCCTGGGGCGCCGCCGCCGAGCCGCTCTACAACTGGGGGGTACCGGCATGAACCTCAAGATGCTCAAGGAGCAGGTGCTCGTCGCCAACCTGGATCTGCCGCGCCACGAGCTGGTGACCTTCACCTGGGGCAACGTGAGCGGCATCGACCGAGAGCGCAATCTGGTGGTGATAAAGCCAAGCGGCGTCAGTTATGAGCGGATGCTGCTCGAAGACATGGTAGTGCTGGATCTGGCTGGCAAGCAGGTGGAAGGTGCCTTGCGCCCCTCCTCCGACACCGCCACCCACCTGGTGCTCTATCGCGCCTATCCGGAGCTTGGCGGCGTGGTGCACACCCACTCCACCCATGCCACCGCCTGGGCCCAGGCGGGGCGCCCTATTCCCATTTTCGGCACCACCCAGGCCGACTACTTTCACGGCGAGATCCCCTGCTCGCGCCTGCTCACCCCGGGCGAAGTGGAGGAGGACTACGAAGGGCTGACCGGTCACCTCATCGTCGAGACCCTCAAGCAGACCCCCATTCTCACCATGCCGGGGGTGCTGGTGGCCAACCACGGCCCCTTCAGCTGGGGCAAGAGTGCCGAAGACGCGGTGCACAACGCCGTGGTGCTGGAGGAGGTGGCGCGCATGGCCTGGCTCACCGGCCAGATAAACCCGGGGGCACGCCCCCTGCCCGATTACCTGCTGGAGAAGCACTACCAGCGCAAGCATGGCAAGCACGCCTATTACGGCCAGACAAAAGCATAAACAGAGGACACCAAGATGGAATTGATGAAACAGCTGGAAGTGTGGTTCCTGGTCGGCAGCCAGCACCTGTATGGCGCCGCCACCCTGAAGCAGGTGGCCGATCACGCCCACACCATCACCAGCCAGCTCAACGAGCGCGCCGGCCTGCCGGTCAAGATCGTGCTCAAGCCCACCGGCACCACCCTCGACGAGATAAGCGCGGTAGCCCGCGATGCCAATCACGACCAGCACTGCATCGGGCTCATGGTGTGGATGCACACCTTCTCCCCCGCCAAGATGTGGATCCCGGCACTCAGCCAGTTGCAAAAACCCCTGTTGCAGTTCCACACCCAGTTCAACCGGGATCTACCGTGGAGCGAAATCGATATGGACTTCATGAACCTGAACCAGACCGCCCACGGCGGCCGCGAGTTCGGTTTCATGGGGGCCCGGCTGCGGCTGCCGCGCACCGTGGTAGTCGGTCACTGGCAGGATGAAGAGGCCCACCGCAAGCTGGGCAACTGGATGCGGGTCGTCGCCGCCATTCACGACAGTCGCCACCTGAAGATCGCCCGCTTTGGCGACAACATGCGCAACGTGGCGGTCACCGAGGGCGACAAGATTGAGGCCCAGATCCAGTTCGGCTATCAGGTGAACTACCACCCGGTCGGCGATCTGGTGAAGGTGATCGACGCCATTCCCGCAAGCGACATCGAGGCGCTGCTGGTCGAATACGAAGAAACCTATACCCTCACTGAGGCGGTGCAAGCGGGCGGGCCTCTGCGCGCCTCCCTCTATGAGGCGGCGCGCCAGGAGCTGGGGATGAAGAAATTCCTCACCGACGGCGGTTTTGGCGCCTTTACCACCACCTTTGAAGACCTTCACGGCCTGCACCAGCTGCCGGGGCTCGCCTGCCAGCGCCTGATGCAGCAAGGCTTCGGTTTCGGCGCGGAAGGGGACTGGAAGACCGCGGCCCTGCTGCGCACCCTCAAGGTGATGGGGGCCGGTCTTGTGGGCGGCACCTCCTTCATGGAGGACTACACCTACCACCTGGAGGCAGGCAACAACCTGGTGCTGGGGGCCCACATGCTGGAGGTGTGCCCCTCCATCGCCGCCGGTAAACCCGTGCTGGATGCCCAGCATCTGGGCATAGGCAAGAAGGCCGACCCGGCACGCCTGCTGTTTGCCGCCCCCGCCGGTAAGGCGGTCAACGCCAGCCTGATCGATCTGGGCAACCGCTTCCGGCTGGTGGTCAATCAGCTGGAAGTGGTGGACTTGCCAGAAGCCATGCCCAAACTGCCGGTGGCGAGCGCCCTGTGGCAGCCCATGCCGGACCTGCAGACCAGCGCCGAGGCCTGGATCCTGGCCGGGGCCGCCCACCACTCTGTATTCACCCAATCGGTGGACATAGCGCAGCTGCGCACCTTCGCCGACATCATGGGTATCGAGTTCGTGGTGATTGACGAGCACACTCGCATCCCCGAGCTCAAGCAGACGCTGCTGTGGAATGAGGTGTACTACAAAGTGTGCAACTAATTAACCAGTGGATGACTCACGATTTGTCACCGTGGATCTCTGCCCATATAAAAAAACGACGCCAGCTGGCGTCGTTTTTTATGGGCGAGTGTCAGGCGATGACTCACGCCTTGGCGGGCTGGCTCAGGCGAGCAACCGCTTCGACGTGCATGGCGTGGAGGAGGAACATGTCAATCGCTCCGCGCCAATGTCCGATCACGCTTTCACTGGCAGGCTCAGGCGGGCAACCGCTTCCACATGCATGGAGTGCGGGAACATATCGACCGGTTGCACCTCATCCAGCACGAAGCCCTGCTTGACCAGCCAGGCAAGATCGCGAGCCAGGGTCTGCGGGTTGCAGGAGACATAGACCAGACGACGGGGCGCCATGGCGACCAGGGTCTGCAGCACCGCCTTGTCACAGCCTTTGCGGGGCGGATCCATTACCACCACGTCAGCGGTCACGCCTTGGGCGTGCAGCTCGGGCATCAGCTGCTCGGCCTTGCCAACGTGGAATTCGGTGTGCTCGATGCCGTTGAGGGCGGCGTTGCGGCGGGCATCGCTGATGGCGCTCTCCACCGACTCGATCCCGACGACCTTGGCGGCCTTGCCAGCCAGGAACAGGGAGATGGTGCCGATACCGCAATAGATGTCGAACACTGTCTCGTTGCCGGTCAGCTCGGCGTACTCGAGGGCACTGGAGTAGAGCACATCGGTCTGGGTCGGGTTGTTCTGGAAGAAGGAGAGCGGTGAGATCTCGAACTCTAGTTCGTGGATCTTGTCGCGGATCACCCCTTCGCCGAGCAGCACCCGGTTGGTCGCGCCCAGAATGCGGTTGGTACGCTCGTTGTTGATGTTCTGCACCAGGGTGGTGACCGGCAGATCGCTCAGGGCCGCCAACAGTTCGGCTTCGAACGGCAACGCATCACCCAGGGTTACCAGCACCACCATCAGCTCGCCGCTCTTGAAGCCCTTGCGGGTCATCAGGTTGCGCACGCAGCCGCTGTGGTTTACTTCGTCATAGGCGGCGATGTCGTGCTCGCGCATCCAGTTGCGCACCCGGGCGTTGAGCTCGACGTGCAGCGGATCCTGCACCGCACAGTCATCGGCGGTGATGAGATCGTGAGAGTGCTTGCGATAAAAACCGATCTCGGCACCGGCGTCACAGCCACGCACCGCATATTGCGCCTTGTTGCGATAGGCGAACGGGCTTTCCATGCCAAGGATATCCTTGACCGGCGTGTCACCCAGCCCGGCCTGCTCCAGTGCGCTTTGCACCAGTGCTTGCTTGAGCTTGAGCTGGGCCGGATAGGCCAGCGGACGTACCTGACAGCCACCACACTCGGTGTTGGGGCAGAAATCGGCAACCCGATCGGCAGAGGGCTGGAGCAGCTCGGCAACCTTGCCGTGCAGATAGTTCGGCTTGACCTCGGTCAGCTCCACCAGCGCCTGCTCACCGGGCAGCAGACCTTCGACAAACAGGGGGCGATCGAACAGGCGTCCTTTGCCATCTCCTTTGTCGGTCAGTTCCAGGATCTCGATCTGGTGTTGATGTCCCACTAACGGCATGAGCGGCTCCAAAAGTACTAAAAATGGGGGGGTGATGAACGCGGCAGAGCCATGCCCATCGAGAAAAGGTGGCAGAGTTTAGCGGAGATCCGGCCAAATTGCAGGCATAAAAAGCCTGCTTGTTGCAATGGTCATTGCCCTGACCATCTGCTTGGCGTTGCCACCTTTCGGGTTGCGGCAAATTTAGCCCTTGGGCCATAACGCCCAGCCTGTTAAAATTCCGCCCTTGAAATTATCCTGGGCCCCGCGCCCGTTCTAGCTAAGGTCTACCGCGATGCGTACCAGCCAATATCTGCTTTCCACTCTCAAGGAAACCCCCTCCGACGCTGAAGTTGTCAGCCACCAGCTGATGCTGCGCGCCGGGATGATCCGTAAACTGGCCTCCGGCATGTATGCCTGGTTGCCAACCGGTCTGCGGGTACTGAAGAAAATCGAGAACATTGTTCGCGAAGAGATGAACAATGCTGGTGCCGTCGAAGTCTCCATGCCGGTGGTACAACCCGCCGAGCTGTGGCAGGAGTCCGGCCGCTGGGATGACTACGGTCCCGAGCTGTGCCGTCTGACCGACCGCCACAACCGCCCCTTCGTACTGGGCCCGACCCACGAAGAGGTGATCACTGCGCTGGTGCGTTACGAAGTGAACAGCTACAAACAGCTGCCGCTCAACCTCTACCAGATCCAGACCAAGTTCCGCGACGAAGTGCGCCCCCGCTTCGGTGTCATGCGTGGCCGCGAATTCCTGATGAAGGATGCCTACTCCTTCCACATCGACAAGGAATCTCTGGTCGATACCTACGAGAAGATGCACGCAGCCTACTGCAAGGCGTTCACCCGCATGGGCCTGAACTTCCGTCCGGTGCAGGCCGATACCGGCTCCATCGGTGGTACCGGTTCCCACGAATTCCAGGTGCTGGCCGAGAGCGGTGAAGACTTGATCGCCTTCTCCGATAGCTCCGATTACGCCGCCAACATCGAGATGGCCGAAGCGCTGGCACCGGCTGGTGAGCGCGCTACCGCCACCGCAGCCCTGACCAAGGTTGCCACCCCGAACGTACACACCATTGACGAAGTGGCTGCCTTCCTGAACGTGGCTCCGACCGCCATCGCCAAGACCCTGCTGGTACTGGCAGAGGAAGATGAGCACGGCAAGCAGGCCGTTATCGCGCTGGTACTGCGTGGCGACCACGAGCTGAACGAAATCAAAGCCGAGAAGCTCTCTGGCGTTGCCAATCCGCTGACCTTCGCCAACGACGAGCAGATTAATGCAGCCGCCGGTTGCGATGCAGGTTCCATCGGTCCGGTCGGCTTTGCCGGTCGCATCATCGTCGATCGCAGCGCTGCCCATCTGGCGGACTTCGTCTGCGGCGCCAACGAAACCGGCTTCCACCTGACCGGTGCCAACTGGGATCGCGACATCGCTACCTACGAAGTTGCCGACCTGCGCAACGTGGTGGAAGGCGACCCGAGCCCGTGCGGCCAGGGCAAGCTGCTGCTCAAGCGCGGTATCGAAGTGGGCCACATCTTCCAGCTGGGTACCAAGTACTCCGAAGCGATGAAGGCGAGCGTGCTGAACGAAGCTGGCAAGTCCGTCACCATGGAGATGGGTTGCTACGGTATCGGGGTTTCCCGTCTGGTGGCTGCCGCCATCGAGCAGAACAACGACCAGTACGGCATCATCTGGCCGGACGCCATCGCCCCGTTCGAAGTGGCCATCGTGCCGATGAACATGCACAAGTCCGAGCGCGTGGCCGAGCAGGCACAACAGTTCTACGCCGAGCTGAAAGCCGCTGGTGTGGACGTGCTGTTCGACGACCGTAAAGAGCGCCCGGGCGTGATGTTCGCCGACATGGAGCTGCTGGGCATCCCGCACGCCATCGTCATCGGCGATCGTGGTCTGGACAACGGCGTGGTGGAGTACAAGTGCCGCCGCACCGGCGAGAAGCAGGAAGTGGCCATCAGCGATATCATCGCCATGCTCAAGGCCAAGCTGGGCCGTTAATTCCGCCCTCTTCCCGATATAAAAAAGCGCGCCATTTGGCGCGCTTTTTGTTTCTGTGTGCGGACGACGGCAACCGGATGGCTGGCTTAGCCTCAGGGATTGCGACCGATAAAGAGGTCGGTCACGTGGCAGCTGCTTCTGGCTTCCAGCGCGTCGAGCATATAGGCCGCCGCATCTTCCGGGGTCATGAAGCCGCTCGGGTCCACGTGATCCGAGTTGTCCCAGAATTCGCTGCGGATCCCGCTCGGGTAGAGGTTGACCAGCCGTAGCTGCGAGCCTTTCAGCTCGGCGCGCAAGGATTCGAGAAAGCCGCGCATTCCCCATTTGGAGGCGCAGTAGAGGCTCTCGTTGGCCTTGCCCACCTGCGCGGCGGAGGAGAGCACATTGGCCAGCACTCCGCCTTTCTCCCCGATAAGCCGCACCGTCTGCTGGGCCACCAGAATGGTGGAGATGAGATTGCTCTCCACCACCCGGCGGATCTGTTCAGCGGTGTAGACACCGACCGGGCCAAACTCGCCCACCCCGGCGCAGTGGATCACCATATCGGGCTGCCCGCCCCACTCCACCGCTGCAGCGAAGGCGACGTCAACCTCTTCATGGTGCGCCAGATCGGCCGCGATGCCGATCACCGCGCTGCCGAGCAGTTGTTCCTGCTCCTGCAGTCGCTGATAACGGCGCCCCATCATGGAGACCTGATGGCCCCGCTCAACCAGACCTATGGTCAGCGCCCGGCCGAGACCAGAACCGGCACCTGTCACTATGATGTGGCCCATTATCGCTCCTCGTCGTCAGTCGACGGGCAGATTAGAAAGTGAATTCGCCGCCCATGAACCAGCCATCAACAGACTGATCGATATTGGCGAAGTCGACCTTGGCTTCACGCCAGCCGGCACGCAGCTTGATCGGCATGGAGGAAAACTTGTAAGAACCGCCCAGACGGTAGTCATAGTTGTCCGCATCGTGAGTGCGCAGATCGCCGAAGAAGGCGATGCCGGTGCCCGGGATCTTCACTTCGCTGCCGGCATAGGCCATCAGGGTATCTTCGTCATAACCCTTGCGACCGAAGTAGACCTGCTCGCCATCGTAGTGACGGCCGGTCATCCCCAGATCGATCTTGAACAGATCGTTGTTGAACAGACGGTAGTAGAGGCTCAGATCGTAGGCAGTCAGATCGTTCTTGAAGTTGCCGCCGGAGGTGCTGAAATCGGAGACTTCAAACTTGGCGTTCGGCAGGAAGATGATGCCGTGTTCCAGTTGCAGATAGCCGTTCCAGTTGTAGCTGTCGTCATAGCTGCCATCAGCACTGGTGCCATAAGCCTGACCACTGCCCTTGGCGGCCCATACGTCGGCACCGGCGGCAAAACGCCAGTCGTCAGCGGCCATGGCACTCTGGCTGCACAGAGCCAGCACAAAACCGGCAATCAGCGTCTTTTTCATTACGTCACTTCCTCTTGCATACATGGAAAAGAGCACTATTTTACTCGGTGCAGCCAAAATACCCAGCGTCAATCCTGAACAAACGACGACAAATGTCAGTGCTTCATATGCTTCATCTCTGCCATCGGCTCAATCGGCTTCACCGGCAGTGACAGATCCAGCTTCTGACCATCATCCATGGTGAGGGTGAGCGGGAAAGGAGTCTGCTCGGAGAGCGTGCCCACCTCGAACAGCATGATGTGCAGGCTGCCCGGTTTCAGCACCGCTTCGCCCTTGGCCGGGATCTCGATATTCTCGACCTGACGCATCTTCATCACACCATTTTCGTGCAGGTGGGTGTGCAGCTCGGCACGCCCGGCCGCAGCAGAAGCCGCCGCCACCAGCTTGACCGGCTGGTCGGCGTCATTCTTCAGCACCATAAAGGCGGCAGTGTTGGGGGAGCCCGGCGGCAGCAGCCGCACATAACCGTCGACAGCCTCGACCTTGGCCAGTGCAGGCGCCGTCATACCCAGAACCAGCAGAGAATAAAACGCACGTTTAAACATGGTTGAAATCCTTTTATGATGTTGTTAAACGGCGCCAAGGTTACCCCAGCAGCAACCTTTTTTGCACCTTTCAATAACAAGGATTTAGACATGGCCCCCATTCTCATTGCCGAGCAGCAGGATGGCTTGCTCACCCTGACCCTCAACCGCCCCGACAAGCGCAACGCTCTCAATACCGAGTTGTATCAACAACTGGTGGCAGCGCTGCGAGAGGCGGCAGCCGATGAGGAGGTGCATGTCCTGCTGTTGCAGGGGCAGCAGGATTGCTTTACCGCGGGCAATGATCTGGCCGACTTTATGGGCAAGAGCGCGCTGGAGCCCGACGACCCCATACTGCAGTTCCTCCACACTCTGGCCGATTTCCCCAAACCCGTGATCGCCGCTGTTGCAGGCCCGGCTGTGGGGATTGGCACCACCATTCTGCTGCACTGCGATCTGGTCTATCTGGGGGATAACGCCCGCTTGCTGCTTCCTTTCGTCGAGTTGGGGCTGGTGCCGGAGTTCGCCTCCAGCCTGCTGCTGCCGCGTCTGGTGGGGCACCTCAAGGCGGCCGAGCTGTTGCTGCTGGCCGAGGCGATGGATGCCGAGGAGGCGCTGCGACTCGGGCTCGCCAACAAGGTGGTGGCGGCCGATGGATTGCTCTCCTTTGCCCGCGAGCAGGGGCTGAAGCTGGCGGCCAAACCGCCCAGAGCGCTGCAAAAGAGCAAGGCGCTGCTGAAACAGGAGCTTAAACAGGCGGTGCACTTTGTCATCGATCTGGAGGCGCGCGCCTTCGCACAGGCACTGCAAGGGGAAGAGGCGCAGCAGCGCATCGCCCAGAAACTCAAACGGCGAGGCTGAGCTGCCGCTCAACGCCAGTCAGTTGAGGCGAAAACGGCCGATCAGCTCGCAGCCCTGTACCTTGTCCTGCAACTGGATCAGCCGGGCAATTTCCGGATTGGGGTGGCGCTTGAGAAAGGCGAGCAGGGCACCACGACAGCAACCCAGCTCGCTGATCAGCGCCTCGCATTCCCGGTTCGGGCATTGTGGCACCAGCGCCGTCACCAGCTCGGAGGCAAGCTTCAGGTAGCGCAGCTCGTAAGTCGGCTCATCCATCGCCCGCCAGAAGTCGGCCAGCCGATGACAGGTGGCGACTCGCATGGTGGCCAGCTCGGTCAACTCGACCTGGGTCATCTCGTAAACATCACCCAGCGCCTGCTGATAAAAGCAGATCGCCGCCCCCAGCGAACCGGCCTGCCAGGCACGCTCCGCCTCCAGCATGTATCGTTGCCAACTTTGCGGTGTCATCTCGCTCTCCCGAGTCCGTCATGGTGGGAGTGTTATCATGGCTAATTGAGAATAAATATCAACCAGAGGGTTAGTGCAGGATCTCTGCGCAACCTTGGCAAACCCGGTGCCCGACCTTATGATCGTGCCCTTCCCCCTTGTTTGGAGCCCCACAATGCGACCACGCCTCCCGCAGATGCTGGGCTGCTCCCTGCTCTGCGTGCCCCGCATGCTGGTCTGGATCTATTAGCTTCGCTCACGCGAACGCAACCCATCCGATCCATTCAGCAAAGGAGTACCAGCATGAACACCTGCCAACACTGGTCGCAGGTCGAATACCTGCACCTGACGGTGACCAATCCCAATATCTGCCTCAAGGGGCAGCACAGCTACTACTCGGGTGCCTGGGATGGCCCCTTCGAAGAGGTGGCGGTGCGCTACCTCCATGGCGATCCCTTCAGCCGCAGCCCGGAAACCGGCTGGGAGCCGCTCTGGCATATCGACCGGCTCCATATCGGCGACTATGTGCAAATTGCCGCCGGGGTAAAGATCATCATGGGGGGCAACCACACCCACAACACTGCCTTCATCAGCACCTATCCGTTTGCTGATCTGGAGGCGCTCAAGCGCAGCTACCGCCCTGTCGGCGATACCCGCATCGGCAACGATGTCTGGATCGGCATGGAGGCGATGATCATGCCCGGCGTCACCATCGGCGACGGCGCCATCATCGCCGCCCGCTCGCTGGTCAATCAGGATGTGCCGCCCTATGCCATGGTGGCGGGCACCCCGGCCAGGATGCTGCGAATGCGCTTTGGCGAGGAGGAGATAGCCCGGCTACAGGCCCTCGCCTGGTGGGATTGGCCGGATCAACAGGTCAACGATCTGCTACCGCTGATCCAGCAAGGTGACGTCGCCCTGCTTGAACAGGCGGCTGCCCGCTGGGCGGAGCGCCATGAGTGACCACCGCTAACCAGTAGCTGACAGCAGAAGGGCGACCCCAGGGTCGCCCTCTGTTATCTCCGGCATGCTCTGGACGCCGTCATCGCACATCCACTCACTGCGCGCTTTTGGACTGGTTGAGGCTGCACTGCTTGCCGGGATAACCGGGTAGATCCTTGGCATCGCTGCCGCAGGCGAGCCGTTTGGCCTGTTGCAGGCGGGCCGCCAGATTGGCGCTGTCCACCGGCATCCACTGCATCTGCTTGCCGAGCCAGCTGGCCCAGGCAAACTCGACGAAATAGACCTGTTTGTCCTTGCGAAAGTAGCCCGCATTCTGCAGCAGTCCGGCGAGGGTGCGATAGGGGTAATCAGGCAGCTTGTCGATGCTGGTCGGCAACTGCTCCGGGGTCAGCGGTTGCCCCTTCTCATCCTTGAGCCAGGCCCAATGGTTGTTCTGCATCTGGCTCCAGAAGTTGGCTTTGTCCTGCAGGCGGCCAATCACCTTGACCCGGGCATCCTTGACGCCCTGCTGCCACAACGCCTTGGTGAGATGGTGCCTGTCCACCAGCCAGTAGCTGCCATCCGGCGCAATCACCACGGGGATCTCTTTCTTTTTCATCAACTTGTCGAGCTGCTTTGCGCTCATGCCCGCCAATGTGGCCTGGGTCTCATCGACCTGGATCTGGCCGACGCCCCCCTGAGTCGGGTGCAAGGCATCGATGCCGATCTCGCACCAGTTGCCCACCGCCGTGTCGCTCTGGCACGGGGCCAACGCCCAGGCACCCTGGCTCAACACACAGGCCAGCAATAACCATGCTTTCATCGTTTGACACTCCTCACCACATTGAACTGCACAGACGCCGGGAACGCTCTTCTACCCCGATTGGGAGTGAGAGTCGAATGCTGGCGGTCAGACCAGCAAACGGGATATCATGATTTCCCATCTGTCGGCGATATTTTCTCGCCGAGTTTTCTCCCCGCTTCACACTATTTGAAGGATCCGACCCATGAAAGGATGGACCCCCTTGCTGGCCCTGCTGGGCTGTGCTGCTGTCCAGGCTGCCGATATTCCCGCCGGAACACAACTCGCCGCCGAGCAGATTGTCGTTCGCCACCTCAAGGATGAACCTGCGAGCCTGAGCCCGCTCAAGCTGGTCGGCCTGCCGGAGTTGCAGGTACTGCGGGATCTGTTCGAGGGGCTGTTGACCCAGGGGCCGGATGGCAAACCGGTTGCCGGGGTGGCGGCCAGCTGGGAGAACAAGGGCAACCAGTTCTTTACCTTCCATCTGCGCCCGGATGCGCGCTGGTCCAACGGCGATCCGGTCAAGGCTGGCGACTTCGTCTACGGCTGGCGCAAGCTGGTCGACCCGAAAGAGGCGGCCACCTTCGCCTGGTTTGCCCAACTGGCCCGTTTCGACAAGGTGGACGAGATAGTCGCTGGCAAATTGCCTGCCAGCGAGCTGGGGGTCAAGGCCCTCGATGACCACACCCTGCAGGTGACCCTCTCCCAGCCGGTGCCCTACTTCTTGAACCTGCTGAGCCACCCCAGCCTGTCGCCGCTCCATCAAGCCAGCATCGAGCAGTACGGCAACCTGTGGACCCAACCCGGCAAACTGGTGGGCAATGGTGCCTTTGTGCTGAATAACCGGGTAGTCAACGAGAAGCTGGAGCTGACCCCCAACCCTTATTACTGGGATCGGGCCCATACCGTATTGACCAAGGTGATCTTCATGCCGATCAATCAGGAGAGCGCGGCGACCAACCGCTATCTGGCGGGCGATCTGCATATCACAGAATCCTTCCCCAAAGAGCAGTACGACAAGCTGAAGCAGCAGATCCCGAATGAGGTCTACACCCCGGAGCAGCTCGGCACCTACTACTACGCTTTCAATACCCGTCAGGCGCCACTGAACGATGTGCGGGTGCGCAAGGCGCTCTCCTACACCATCGACCGAGCCCTGATCGCCGACAAGGTGCTCGGCACCGGCGAGAAACCGGCTTATCACTTCACTCCGGATGTGACCGCCAGCTTTACCCCGGCCGCCAACTTGCTCTCCACCAGCAGCCAGCCGGCGCTGGACAGCAAGGCCAAGGCCCTGCTCAAGGAGGCCGGTTACGGCCCGGGCAAGCCGCTCAAGCTGACCCTGCTCTACAACACCGCGGAAATTCACAAGAAGATGGCACTGGCGATTGCCAGCATGTGGAAGCAAAAGCTGGGCGCCGAGGTCGAGCTGACCAATCAGGAGTGGAAAACCTATCTCGACAGTCGCCAGAGCGGTCAGTTCGAGGTGATCCGCTCCTCCTGGGTCGCAGATTACAACGACCCGTCAGCGTTCCTCGGCCTGTGGGGCTCCCGTCACAGCGGCAATATGGCTGGCTTTGCCAATGCCCGTTATGACCAGCTGCTGGCAGAGGCGGCCAGCACTCAGGATGCCGCCAGCCGCAGCAAGCTGTTTGGCGAGGCGGAGGCGATCCTGCTGGCTCAAGCCCCCATCGCCCCCATCTACCAGTACACCAATGCCCGCCTCATCAAGCCATGGCTCAAGGGCTACCCCATCAACAACCCGGAAGATGTGGCCTACAGCCGCCAGCTGTACCTCGTCAAACACTGAGACCGGCCACAACGATGCGAGGCCCCGCAGGGCCTCGCTATTGATACTGTTCACACCTCGATTTCCAGCCTAAAATGCCGCCCCTTCTGTTCAATTAATCTTCAATACCCAGTCAGACATGCGTTATTTGATACTGCTCTCGTTGTTGTGGACCCTGCCTGCACAGGCCAACAGCGAATCCCAATGCCAGCAAGAGTTTGTCGGCTGGATGCTGCATCAGCAGCAACAGTTCAGCGATCGCAAGTCTGACAAGATGGAGCGGCGCCGGGCCGAGCGGGCCATCGAGTTGGCTCGTCAGGAGTACGACAAGCAGACCAGCTTTTGCAAGACGATGGAGCTGGTGCGCAGCTACAAAGATAGCGATCCGCGCTTTAAACCGAGAAGCGGCGAAGTTCACGATTTCACACCGGCCAGCTAACCCTCACTTCATCAATTCATTGTGTTGATTAATTGACCCAAGCCAAGTTCGGGGCACTGAAGAGCCTTAGAATGATTAACTGAGAACGACAATAAAAACATAGTTATCAGTTAGTTGGCTTTTTCAGGAACGACACATGACCAAACTCCATCAGGAGGGGGAGATACACTTCCCCGACAACATCGCACTCATCTCAACCACGGATCCCGCCAGTCATATTACCTATGCCAACCAGCACTTCTGTGATGTGGCCGGGTATGGTGCGGCCGAAATGGAAGGGGTACCCCACAATCTGGTGCGACACCCCGACATGCCCAAGGTGGCCTTCGCCGACATGTGGCAGCGGCTGCGACAGGGAAAAAGCTGGATGGGGCTGGTCAAGAACCGCGCCAAAAGCGGTCAGTTCTATTGGGTAAACGCTTACGTCACCCCGATCCTCAATGCGCAGAAGGAGATCGTCGAGTTCCAGTCGGTGCGCACCAAACCCGCCGCCAGCGATGTGGCCTGGGCCGAGCAGCTCTATGGCCTGCTGCGCAGCGGCAAGGCGCTTCCCTGGCTGAGCCGCTTTCACATTGAACCGGGTCAGCTGACCCTCTGGCTCTCCGCTTCTGCCTTGCTCACCACTCTTGCTACCTTTGCCACCGGCAACCTGTTATGGCTGCTACCCACCGCCCTGTTGCTGTTGGCACAGGCAATCCACGGCTGGCGATTGCAACAGCGGCTGGCTCATCTGCTCACCCTTGCCGATCAAGACAAGGGAACCCGCCTCTGTCAGGTGCTCTACACCCGACGGCGCGACACCTTGGCGGCCGTCGAACTGGCCCTGCGGATGAAGCAGGCCGAGCTCAAGGCTGTGGTCGGGCGCAGCGCCGACACCAACCAGCAGATCCTGCAGGCAGCCGAAGATGACCGGGGCAATATCCAGACCATCGATACCCATCTGCAGCAGCAGCGCGCCCATAGCGAGCAGCTGGCGACCGCCATCACCGAGTTGAGCCACTCCATTCGGGATGTGGCCCACAGTGCCCATGAGGCGAGCAATCTGGTCATAGAGGTACAGCAGGTCTCCGACGAGGGGCTGCAAGCATTGGCGACCACCCGCTCCGCCGTCAACCAACTCCATCAGGAGCTGGATGCCAACCATGCCGTGCTGGCCCAGCTCACCAGCGACAGCCAGAAGATCAGCGGCATTCTGGAGGTGATCAGCCAAATCGCCGACCAGACCAACCTGCTCGCCCTCAATGCGGCCATCGAGGCCGCCCGGGCGGGCGAACAGGGGCGCGGTTTTGCCGTGGTGGCGGATGAAGTGAGGGCGCTGGCCCAGAAGACCCGAGCCTCGACCAGCGAGATCCACGAGATGATCCAGGCGCTGCAACAGACTACACGGCAGCTGTCGGACGGGATGACGCAAGGGGCGCAGACCTCGGTGCGCTGCCAGCAGCACGCGGGCACCACCGCCGACGTGCTCACCCAGATCAACCGGATGCTGGGGCAGGTAACCCGCACCAGCGACGAGATCGCCCAGGCGGTGAGTCAGCAGGCCGATGTCACGACGACCCTCGATGAAGGGGTACACCAGATCCACCAGCTGGCCAGCCACACCGCCGACAACAGCAGGCAGGCGCTAGATGGCATCACCCTGCTGGTAGAGCGGCTGCAGGAACTCTCGCGGCTGATCAACCAGTTCAGATATTGAAGCGACAGCGATCAAAAAAGCGCGTCAACTGACGCGCTTTTTGGCTGCTCTTGCCTTGGCACAACTGGCTTATTCGGCCGCCTCGCTACTGGCAAACTCCGGCACCTTGGCCATGGCATCCAGCACCACCTGAATATCCGCCCCCGGTTTGCAGGCGTTCTCGCTCAGGTGACGACGCCAGGCGCGAGCCCCCTGCATATTCTGGAACAGCCCCAGCATATGGCGGGTCATGTGGGAGAGATAGTTGCCCTTGGCCAGCTCCTGCTCGATATAGGGCAGCATCATCCGCACCACTTCGTGGCGGCTCGGCACGGCGTTGTTCTGGCCGAACACCAGGTTGTCTACCTGCGCCAGAATGTAGGGGTTCTGATAGGCTTCGCGCCCCATCATGACGCCATCGACGTGTTGCAGGTGCTCGAGAGTCTGCTCCATGGAGGTGACGCCGCCGTTGAGGGCGATGGTCAGCTCCGGGTAATCCTGCTTGACCCGATAGACGCGGGGATAATCGAGGGGCGGGATCTCGCGGTTCTCCTTGGGGCTCAAGCCGCTCAGCCACGCCTTGCGGGCATGGACGATGAAGGTGTCGCAACCGGCATCGCGCACCTGTTCGATGAATGCCTGCAGAAATTCGTAGGAGTCCTGATCGTCGATACCGATACGGGTCTTCACCGTCACCGGAATATCGACCACATCGCGCATCGCCTTGACGCAGTCCGCCACCAGCGGCGGTTCCCCCATCAGGCAGGCACCAAAGCGACCGTTTTGCACCCGATCGGAGGGGCAGCCGACGTTGATGTTCACCTCGTCATAGCCGCGCTCCTCGGCCAGCTTGGCACAGCGCGCCAGATCGGCCGGATTGCTGCCACCCAGCTGCAGGGAGATGGGGTGCTCCTGCTCGCTGTAACCCAGATAATCCCCCTTGCCGTGGATGATGGCACCGGTGGTCACCATTTCGGTATAGAGCAAGGTCTGGCGGCTCATCAGTCGATGAAAGTAACGGCAATGCCGATCAGTCCAGTCCAGCATGGGGGCGATGGAAAAACGCTGCGCCTGCATAAAAATCATCCGGGTTGGCTAAAGAAAGGGGCGGATTTTATCACAACGTGAAGCAGCCCCAGAAAATGAATTTTGTCGCCGCGCCATGCGAGGCCCTGTGATAGTATCCGGCTAATAGAAAGGGTATCTGCGCGATCATGAATCAAGACCAACTTTTACAACGAGCCGAGCGACTCTGTATACAGCGAGGGAGCCGCTTCACCCCGACCCGACGTCAGGTATTTCGCCTGCTGGCGGCACACGGCAACGCCATCAGCGCCTATGATTTGTTGGCCCAGCTGCAACAAACCGAAGCCAATGCCAAGCCGCCAACCGTCTATCGGGCACTCGATTTTTTGCTCGAACAGGGCTTTGCTCACAAGGTGGAATCTCTCAACGCGTTTATCTTCTGCTGCCACTTCGATCACGCTCACCCGATGCAGTTGCTGATCTGCGACGAGTGCGGGGATGTGGTCGAGCTTCACGATACGGCGATCGATAGCGCGTTTTCCGAGCAGGCCCACTTGCATGGTTTTACTATTACCAATAAGACGATAGAGGCACATGGCCAATGTGCCCGTTGTACGCCCACTGTAGGAAGTCATCATGAAGGCTGATTTTGTAAATCCGTTCCTGCTATCCCTGCTCAATGTGCTCTCGACCATGGCACAGCTGGAACTCAAACCGGGCAAACCGAAACGCAAGATGGATGAGCTGGCGCGCGGCGACGTCTCCGGCCTGATCGGCATGGTCGGCCCGCAGACCCGTGGCTCCCTCTCCATCAGCTTCGAGAAGGGGTTGGCGCTGGAGATCATGCGCCGCATGCTGGGGGAAGCTCCCGCCAACATCAACGAAGAGGTGACCGACATGGTCGGTGAAATCACCAACATGGTGACCGGCGGTGCCAAGCGGATGCTGGGCGAGAAGGGCTACGAGTTTGACATGGCGACCCCCATCATCGTCTCCGGTCCCAACCACACCATTACTCACCGTGCCGATGGCACCAAGATCATGATGCCGTTCGAATCGGATTTCGGTCGCGCCACTATCGAAATTTGCTTCGAGTAACCCTATGTGGAAAGCATTGAAATGGATTTTCATCTGCTGGGCCCTGCTGTTGATCCTGTCGGACATTCAGATCAGCACCTCCCTCTACAAGTACGAAGATAACCGGGTGCTCATCAACTTCCCGCGCTGGGAAGCCAAGCAGCCTTGGGGCACCTTCGAGTGGCATGCCGGACGGGTAGAAACCCACTGGTATGGTCTGGATGGCAAACCCAAGCCGAAAGGCCCGCAAATCTGATCCGGTAACGGATCCGGCAGAAACAGAAGAGGCCAGCAGATGCTGGCCTCTTTGCTATCTCGTTGTTTCTGAATCAAGCCGCTTCGGCAGCCAACTTCCCGTCTGGTCGCACCAGGATGCCGACGATGCAGGCCAACAGGGTCGGCAGCAGCCAGGCAAGCCCCTTGTCGAACAGCGGCAGGAAGGCAAAACCGTCCATCGCCATCCCGGCAGCCCCCAGCCCATCGAGGCAACCAAACAGAAAGGCGACCGTCAGCACACCGCGAAACACCAGCTGTGGCTGGGCAAACCATCCCTTGAGGAAGGTCACCAGCACCAGCGCGATGGCGACCGGATAGATGGCCACCAGCACCGGAATCGAGAGGCCAATCAGCTCGCTCAACCCCACATTGGCTACCAGCGCACAGAGCGCCCCCAGCAGGATCACCCAGTTGCGATAGGCCCAGCCAGTCAGGCCATGGAAGTAGTCGGCTCCGGCACAGAGCAGGCCGACTGCACTGGTAAAACAGGCCAAGGTAATGATGGCAGCCAGAATAAACTGACCCGGTTGGCCAAACAGGCTCAGGACGTAGGCATTGACGATGGCCCCACCATTGCTGATATCGCTCGCCACCCCACCGGCGCTGTTGCCCAGCTGAAAGAGCGAGACATACACCGCCGACAACCCGACCGCCGAGATCAAGCCCGCAATGGTCAGATATTTGAACTGGCTGCGATAATCCTCGATCCCCTTCTGGCGCAGCAACCCGATGATCAGGGCGCCAAACATCAGGGAGGCAAGGGTGTCCATGGTGTTGTACCCCTCCAGCATTCCTTTGGTCAGGGCTGCATCTATGTACTCACCGCTGGCATCAGGCATGGTGCCCTGCGGCGTCATAAAGACCCCGACCGCCAGAATAAGCAGCATCGCCATCAGGGCTGGGGTCAGATACTTGCCGACCGCATCGAGCAGCTTGCCCCGATCGAGCGCCACCAGGATCACCAGCGTAAAGAAACTCAGGGTATAGATCCACATCCCCGCATGACCGGTATCGCCAAGCCAGGGCTTGAGCCCCATCTCGTAGGCGACCAGACCGGTGCGGGGAATGGCAAAGGCGGGCCCCATGATGATATAGATGACGATGGCCAGCGCCGTCGCCGCCCCGGCGGGCAGATAGCGGGTCATTCCGGTCCAGCCACTCACGCCGCCCCCCGAGCTTCCCTTGGCCACCGCAATCAGGGTGATCAGCGGCAAGCCCACTGCCGTCAGCAAAAAGCCGCACATGGCGGCCAGCAGATGCTCACCAGCCATAAAACCGGCCAGCGGCGGAAAAATGATATTGCCTGCCCCCAGATAGAAGGCAAACGTCATAAACCCCAATCCGAATACGTCGGACAACTTCAATGATTTCGTCAAACTCAACCTCATCTGCCTTATCAGCTTGTTATTGATTGCACCCACTGCCTGGCAGATAACCGGTAACAATACCTCTCGCCCCCACACGGCCCGCGGACCGGATGAGGCACACCACCTTTAGCATAAAGAAGAGAAGTTCGATCTCAATCACCAATTAATATCTTGAAACAATTTACTGCTGCGGAATTAATCGCCGAACAACTCGGCGCTCCATAAAGAGGTGTCACACGTGGCGTATGGGAGGCAAGAAGAGGGGAACGGGTTATAGCGGCCAAATACGGCTGCTCAGATGCTATCTGCATACGGTGACAATTACGGCCGCAAAGCGAGGTGAGAAGCGAGGCTCATAGAAAACAAAAGAGCCTGCACGGGGCAGGCTCTTGGCAATATCAGATCGGGTGTGATCAGGCCGCTTCGGCAGCCATCTCGGTCGGACGCACCATCACGCCAACTACGCAGGCCAGCAGGGTCGGCATCAACCAGGCGAGGCCCTTGTCGAACAGCGGCAGGAAGGCAAACGCATCCATCTTCATACCCGCAGCACCCAGACCATCCAGGCAACCGAACAGGAAGGCAACCATCAACACGCCACGGAACACCAGACGGGGACGGCCGAAGTAACCTTTCAGGAAGGTGACCAGCACCAGCGCCACGGCAACCGGATAGATGGCAACCAGCACAGGAATGGAGAGGCTGATCAACTGGCTCAGACCCACGTTGGCCACCACGGCACAGATAACGCCCAGCAACACCACCAGCTTCTTGTAAGCCATGCCGGTCAGATTGTGGAAGAAATCGGAACAGGCGGAGATCAGACCGACTGCAGTGGTAAAGCACGCCAGAGTGATGATGGCCGCCAGAATGAACTGACCCGGCTGACCAAACAGGCTCAGTACGTAAGCGTTGACGATGGCGCCACCGTTGCTGACATCGGTCGCCACACCGGCGGCCGTGTTACCCAGCTGGAACAGGGAGACGTACACCACGCTCAGACCAACGGCAGAGATAAGGCCGGCAATGGCCAGATACTTGAACTGGCTCTTGTAATCGTTGATGCCTTTCTGGCGCAGTAGATCGACGATCAGGGCGCCAAACATCAGGGACGCCAGGGTGTCCATGGTGTTGTAGCCTTCCAGGATACCTTTGACGAAGGGGCTGTTCTGATAGTCACCGGACGCATCAGGCATGGAGCCTTGCGGCGCGACAAATACCCCGATAGCCAGAGTCAGCAGCAGCAGCATCAGTACCGGAGTCAGGTATTTGCCGATGGCGTCCATCAGCTTGCCCTGGTTCATGGAGACCAGAATGGCCACACCAAAGAAGATCACGGTATAGGCAGCAAGACCAGCCTGCCCCATATCGCCGATAAACGGCTTGAGGCCCATTTCATAGGCAACCAGACCGGTACGGGGCGCGGCAAAGGCCGGGCCTATGATGATATAGATGGCAACGGCCAGCGCAGTTGCGACACTGGCAGGCAGCAGCTTGGTCATGCCAGACCAACCGTTACCGGCTTTCGCCACGGCCAGAATGGTCACCAGAGGCAGGCCCACGGCAGTGACCAGGAAGCCAAACATCGCCAGGGAGAGGTGCTCACCAGCCATGTAACCGGCCAACGGCGGGAAAATGATGTTACCGGCGCCCAGGTAGAAGGCGAAGGTCATAAACCCTAATCCGAGTACATCGGACAATGTGAGTGATTTCGTCAAGTTCAACCTCGTCTGTCTTGTAAATTATTGCTTGTTATAGTTTTTATCGGTCGCTGACCGGGTGTGTTCAGGGGGTATAAAAAAAGAGCCCCGCATGTTTTTTCATCGCAACCAGTGGTTTTAGCTGGTCTGGAGCGGGCGCTCGATCTGGAACCAGCATAATGGCGTGAAAAAATAGTTCAAGACGAAATTTACATCTTCAAATAGAAGGGGTTGGTCAGTTGGATATATCTGTCGGAATAGGCCCCATCAGCAGAATGGATCACAATTTCACCCCTCTCACACCTGTTTAATCCTCTGCCAAGTAGCAATAAAACACGATTTGCCTCTTTACCCTCTCTGGTGATAACAGCTGTATAACAAATGCCATGCAGATCATAATTCGCCGAAATGCATAAAATTTCATCGGCCATCTCCGTCGGCAGCACCAGCGCCACCTGCCCGTTCGGGCTCAGCAAACGATCGCAGGCCGCCAGTAATGCGTGGCTGTCGAGGGCGCCGGTATGGCGGGCCAACGCCCGCGCCGGATCGCTAAATGACTGGCCTGCCACGAAATAGGGAGGGTTGGAGACGACAAGATCGTAAGGGGCTGCCTGATAATCCTGAATGGCACTCTCTATGATGGTCACCCGATCGGCCCAGGGAGAGGCTGCCGCATTCTCCCGCGCCTGACTGGCCGCATTAATATCCAGCTCGACCGCATCAAGACGACAGTCAGATCTGCTGCGTTGGGCCAGCATCAGGGCGATCAGGCCGCTGCCGGTGCCGATATCGAGCACTCGACGCGCCTGTTCGACCGGCGCCCAGGCACCGAGCAAAATGCCATCGGTACCCACCTTCATGGCGCAGCGATCGTGATTGATATGGAACTGTTTGAAGGTAAATCCGCGACTACGTCCCATCTGGCCCCCGTCATCTGCAAAAATGGTGGGCGATTATAGCGGCTAAGACACACTCACCAATAGGAGCCGACGAGATAATCGCCTATAATCTGCCGTTTCCTTAATGACCGAGTATTGCCATGAGCCAGTCCTTTGATGATTTCGACCTGCACCCAGCCCTCAACCGGGCCTTGGCCGAGATGGGATTCACCCGCCCCACCACCATCCAGCAGATGGTGCTGGAGCCAGCCCTGGACGGCCGCGATATTCTGGCATCCGCTCCGACCGGTACCGGCAAGACAGCCTCCTTCCTGCTGCCGGCACTCCAGCACCTGCTGGACTTCCCGCGCCGCAAGCCGGGCCCCTGCCGCATGCTGATCCTGACCCCGACCCGCGAGCTGGCTCTGCAGGTGACCGCCCACGCCAAGGCGCTGGCGGCTCACACCAACCTCAGCATCGAGACCATCATCGGCGGCGTCAGCCATGAAGAGCAGCTGCCTGCCCTGACCAAAACCACCGACATCGTGGTGGCCACCCCGGGCCGTCTGCTCGAGTACATCGAGAAAGAGGAGTTCGAGAGCCACGACATCGAAGTGCTGGTGCTGGATGAAGCGGACCGCATGCTGGACATGGGCTTTATCAAGGATGTGAACCGCATCGTGGCCGAAGCGCGCTACCGCAAGCACACCATGCTCTTCTCCGCCACCCTGGAAGGGGCGGGCCTTGAGAAGTTCGCCAACGAGATCCTCAAGGATCCGGTGGAGCTGCACGCCGAGCCGCCCCGCAGCGAACGTCGCCCCATCACCCAGTGGATCCATCTGGCCGATGACGCCGCCCACAAACTGGCGCTGCTGACCCATATCCTGAAAGATCCGGAAACCCAGAAAGCCATCATCTTCGTTAAGACTCGCGAGCGTCTGGCGGAGCTCTCCGGCCAGCTGCAGGCTGCAGGTATCTCCTGCGCCTGGATCCGTGGCGAGATGGAGCAGAGCAAGCGTATCGAGTCGATCCGCAAGTTCCACGAAGGGGAAGTGCCCTTCCTGATCGCCACCGACGTCGCCGCACGCGGCATCGATCTGCCGAACGTCAGCCATGTCATCAACTACGACATGCCCTACGGCGCCGATGTCTACGTCCACCGGATTGGCCGTACCGGTCGCGCCGGCAACCGTGGCTGTGCCATCAGCCTGGTGGAAGCCCACGACATGGCGATGGTCGCCAAGATCGAACGCTACACCGAGGAGCGCCTCAAGCGCCGAGTGATCGACGAGCTGCGCCCGAAACACAAAGAAGCGCGGGTACCGGTGAAGAAGAAAAAGCCGGTCGACAAGAAGAAGTCCGCCAAGAAGAAAAAGAAGAAGTGATCGCCTGGCGATAAAGAGAAGGGCCATCCCGCGGGATGGCCCTTCTGCATTCTGAATCACTCTGACGAGTGGTTATGCCACCACTCTGCGCATCCCCATATGGGGGATATCATCTTCGAGATAGCCTTCCCCTTCCGCCACAAAACCGTGTTGGCCATAGAAGCCCTGCAGATGGGCCTGCGCCCCCAGCCAAATGCTGTGGGTCGGCCAGCGCGCCTCGCACGCCTTGACCGCCTCGCCGATCAGCTTATGACCGAGACCACCGCCACGCGCCTTGGGTGAGGTCACCACCCGACCGATGGCTGCACCGCTCTCATCACCGATGCCGGGCGCCATGATCCGCGCATAGGCGGCCTGCAGCTCGCCCTGATAGCCGAGCAGGTGCCAGACCCCTTCGCGGCGATCGAGCCCGTCCAGATCCTGAAAGGGGCAGGTCTGCTCCACCACGAACACCTCGGCCCGCAGCGCCAGCAACTCATACAACTCGTCAGTGGTCAGTTCAGACCAGGGTTTCAGGATCCAGTTCATCGGCAACTCCTTATCAGTTCGGCCTGCCAGCATAATCGTGGCGCCAGCGCCCTGCATTAACCTTTGTTAAGTTCTTTCAGCCGCTTGCGAATGCGACTAAGGCTGATGGGGGTAATGCCAAGATAGGCGGCGATCTGGTGGTCAGGCACTCTGGCATCAAGTGCGGGAAAGCTGTCCAGAAAGTGCTGATAGCGCGCCTGCGGACTGCCGGTGAGCAGCAACTGCTCCTTCTCCTCCTTGATGCGCAGCTGCACCTCCAGCAGGTGCTGGTACCAGCGTGGCCAGCCGGGCAGCTGGCGCAGGTCAGCCAGACTGAACAGCTGCAGATGGCAGGGCTCCAGCGCCTCCACGCTGTAGCGGGCCGGCTCGCCACTGAGCAGGTGGTGAAAGTCGAGAAACTCGTCCCCCTCCCAGTAGAACTCCTTGATGTACTCGCGGCCATCCTCCAGCACCAGCTTGGCGCGCAGCAGCCCCTGCCCCACCCTGACCAGCAGATCCGGGCTGTCACCGGCGTGCCAGAGGCAGCTTTTCGGGCTAAGGGTCAGCGGGCGGGCAAAAGAGAGGAGGCGCGCGGCCTCCTCTCTATCTGCGACCTGCGCCCAATCGAAGGGGGGTCTGTCAGTCAGCATGATTAACCGCGACGCTGACGCACGGCTTCAAACAGGCAAACGCCGGTTGCCACCGAGACGTTGAGGCTGGATACCGCCCCTGCCATCGGGATGCTCACCAGCTCGTCGCAATGTTCGCGGGTCAGGCGACGCATACCTTTACCTTCGGCCCCCATCACCAGCGCCATCGGGCCGGTCAGTTTGGCCTGATAGAGGTCGTGATCGGCCTCGCCAGCGGTGCCGACAATCCAGACGCCGCGCTCCTGCAGCTCGCGCAGGGTGCGGGCCAGGTTGGTGACCTGGATCAGCGGCACCACTTCAGCGGCGCCACAGGCAACCTTGCGCACGATCGGGGTGAGACCCGTGGCCTTGTCCCGCGGCACGATGACCGCATGAGCCCCGGCAGCATCGGCGCTGCGCAGGCAGGCACCGAGGTTATGCGGATCGGTCACACCATCCAGCACCAGCAGGAAGGGCTGGCTCTGTTGTGCCGCCAGTTCGTCCAGCAGGCTGGCCAGATCGTGCTCGGCCAGCTTCGGCGCCTCTTTCACCCGGGCCATGATGCCCTGATGATTGTTGCCCTCCGCTTTGTCATCGAGAGTCTTGCGGTTAACACTCTGCACCTTGAGGCCGAGGGATTCCAGCTCGGCCAACAGGGGTTGCAGCCGGTCGTCATCCCGCCCCTTGAGAGCCCACACTTCGATAAAGCGCTCGGGAGTGCGCTCCAGCAGCGCGGTGACAGCGTGAATGCCGTAGATCAGTTCAGTGCTCATTTAGTGCTCTTGGCCTTATCGCGAGCCTTTTTGCTCGGTCGTCTGTTGCTCGGTTTGGCGCGGCCACCCTTGTCGGATTTGCCGTGATCCTTGCCCTCTTTACGTTTTTCGTGGCGCTGGGCGCTCTTGGCCTTCTCTTTCTTGATCTCGGCCTGTTTGCGCGCCATCTCTTTGGCGTTCTTGCCGGTGGCCTTGAGCGGCTCTTCCACCATCACGAAGTCGATCTTGCGATCGTCCAGGTTCACGCCCATCACCTTGACCCGCACCTTGTCACCCAGACGGTAGCGACGGCGGAAGTTCTCGCCAATCAGCTGCATGTGCAGGGGATCAAACTGGTAGTAGTCGTTGGTGAGGGTGCTGACGTGCACCAGACCGTCGATGTGGATCTCCGCCAGACGGACGAAGAAACCAAAGCCGGTGACGCTGGCGATAACGCCGTCAAACTCGTCACCCACGTGATCCAGCATGTACTCGCACTTGAGCCAGTCGGCCACGTCGCGAGTGGCATCGTCGGCACGGCGCTCGGTCATAGAGCAGTGCTCGCCCATCGGGTCCACTTCTTCCAGCTGGTAGTGATAACCACCGCTCGGGGTCCACTTGTGGCGCAGGTTGCCCTGCTGCTCCTTGGCGGTCTGATACTTGATCGCCCGGTGCAGGATGAGGTCGGGATAACGACGGATTGGCGAAGTGAAGTGGGCGTAGGACTTCAACGCCAGACCGAAGTGACCGATGTTGTCGGCCTGATAGATGGCCTGACGCATGGAGCGAAGCAGCATGGTGGAGAGCAGCTCCGCATCGGGGCGCCCTTCAAACTTGGCAGCCAGCTCGGCAAAGTCTTTCGGCTCGGGCTCGAGGCCGCCTTTAAGCTCCAGACCCAGTTCGGCCAGGAAGTCGCGGAAACCGGTCAGACGCTCTTCGCCAGGACGATCGTGTACCCGGAACAGGGCAAAGGCTTCGTTCTTCTCGATGTAACGGGCAGCAGCCACGTTCGCCTGGATCATGCACTCTTCGATGATCTTGTGGGCATCGTTGCGCACCAGTGGCACGATGCGGTCGATCTTGCGCTGGGCGTTGAAGATGAAGCGGGTCTCCTCGCTCTCGAACTCCACCGCGCCACGCTGGTGACGGGCATGCTTGAGCGCCTTGTAGAGGTTGTTGAGCTCCTCGATATGGCCCACCAGCGGATCATACTGCTGGCGCAGCTTGGGATCGCCATCGAGGATCGCGGCAACCTTGGTGTAGGTGAGACGGGCGTGAGAGTTCATTACCGCTTCGTAGAACTTGTAGCCGGACATGCGACCAGCGGCGGAGATAGTCATCTCGCACACCATGCAGAGGCGGTCTACTTGCGGGTTCAGGGAACACAAGCCGTTGGAGAGCACCTCCGGCAGCATGGGCACCACGAACTCGGGGAAGTAGACGGAGTTGCCGCGCTGATAGGCTTCGGCATCCAGCGCCGTGCCGGGCTTCACGTAAGCGGAGACGTCAGCAATGGCAACCCACAGACGCCAGCCACCACCGCGTTTGGCTTCACAGAAGACGGCGTCATCGAAGTCACGGGCGTCTTCCCCGTCGATGGTCACCAGCGGCAGGGCGCGCAGGTCGATGCGGCCCTCTTTGGCTTTCTCCGGCACCTGCTCACCGAGACCGGCAACCTCTTTGGTCACCTCTTCCGGCCAGGTGTGCGGGATACCGTGGGTACGCAGGGCAATTTCGATCTCCATGCCCGGCGCCATGTTCTCGCCCAGCACTTCCAGTACGGTGCCGACGGCATTGATGCGGGAGGTAGCGCGCTGATTAATGCGCACAACCACGACCTGGCTTTGGCGAGCCCCTTTGTTTTCCCCTTCCGGGATGATGATGTCCTGGCCGATACGGCTGTCATCCGGCACCACGAAACCAACACCATTCTCGACGAAGTAACGGCCGACAATGTCAGCCTCACGGGACTTGAGCAGGCGCACCAGACGCGCTTCCTGACGACCCTTGCGGTCAATCTCGGTCGGCTGTACCAGCACGTAATCGCCATGCATCAGGCGTTGCATCTCTCGGTTGTTCAGATACAGATCCGGACCACCACCTTCCGGACGCAGAAAACCGAAGCCATCCTTGTGGCCGATTACATAACCTTTGACCAGATTCAGGCGATCCGGCAGGGCATAACATTGGTTGCGAGTGAATACCAGTTGTCCATCACGCTCCATGGCGCGCAGACGACGACGCAAGGCTTCCAACGGCTCTTCATCTTTCAGCTTGAGGACCTTGGCCAACTCTTCACGGGACATAGGCTTTTCATGGCCCTTGATGAGTTCCAGGATCAACTCGCGACTGGCGATGGGGTTATCGTATTTTTCGGCCTCGCGTTCGAGGAAAGGATCTTTTTGAGACATAAGCAGGCCTTAGGGTAGGTGGTAACGGTGCCATTATATCGGAGGGGGGGGCGAATGGCATCCATCGGCTGCCTTTTGGCCAATCTCTCTGTCATACTATCTTCAGTTCGCTGGCATGATGAGACACAGAACTCATGAGTAAGGACACATTTGCCCAATCCGCCGCCTATCTCAAACAGGCGGTGCCCTTGATGATCAAGTACCAGATCCCTACGACGCCGGACAATTACCACCTGTGGTACAACTATGTCTCGGCCAGCATGCCCGAGCTCAACCAGGCGATTGATCAGGCAGTCAAAATGCAGGGAACCTGCTCGCTCACCACCTGCGAGCGGCTCTATCACCAGTATCTGGCCGCTCAGGACGAGAAGCAGATGGAGGCGATGAAACTGAGCCTCGCCGCAATGGCCAACGAGCTAGGCCACTCCATGCAGGACGCCATCTCCGATACCGGCATGTTTCAGGAAATGCTCGACAAGAGTTTTGACAAGCTCAGCCGCATTGATGACGAGGGCTTCAGCCTGGAAGACACCATGGGGATCCTACGGGAGCTGGTGCGCGAATCGCGGGATGTGCGCATGTCCACCATGCACTTTCGCAACCAGCTCAGCAATGCGGAGAAAGAGATCAAGGAACTGCGGGCCGCGCTCAACGAGACGCGCAAGCTGGCCAACGAGGATGCCCTCACCAACCTGCTCAACCGCCGCGCCTTCGATCTGGAGCTGGAGGGGTTGATCCGCAGCCAGCACCCCTTCTCGCTGATCCTTGCTGATATCGATCGCTTCAAGAACTTCAACGACGAATATGGGCACCTGCTCGGCGATCAGGTGCTGCGCGCCTTCAGCAAACGGCTGCGCGATGCCTGCAAGGAGGGAGTCACCGCCTATCGGCTGGGTGGGGAGGAGTTCGCCATGCTGGTCCCCCATCGCTCGCTGGCGCTGGCCAGACAGATGGCGGAAAGCATGCGCCGCGCCATCGAGCGGATGTCGATTCTGGATCGCAAATCAGGCCGCCGCATCGACCACATCACAGCCTCGTTTGGCGTGGGCGAGTTCAACGGTCAGGAGAGCGCAGACTGTCTGGTCGAACGTACCGACAAGCTGCTCTACAAGGCCAAGGAGCTGGGGCGCAACCGGGTGATGCCGCTCCCTTCCTGATTTAGTCCCCTGCCCGACCGCAATACCAATGTAAAAAGCCAGTCAGATCAACTGACTGGCTTTTTGGTCTCTCTTGCTCCGACAGGGGCTGTTCATTCCAGCCCCAGTGGAACTCTACTCAGTGTGAAGGATTACTCCTGCACCTCGCTGACACCTTCGACTTTCACATCAACACGGCGATCCGGAGCCAGGCAGACGATCAGCTCACGCTTGGACTTGCTGACACAGCTGTCGCCGGTAACCGGTGAGGATTTACCACGCCCTTCCACATTGATCTTGGCGGCCGGAATCCCTTTACCAACCAGATAGTTGGCAACGGTCTGAGCACGCTGTTCGGAGAGCTTCTGGTTGTAGGCATCGGAACCGATACGGTCGGTGTGACCAATTACGGTTGCCACGCCATCTTTGGGTCGTGCTTCTTCAATCTGGCTATAGAGGCTATCCAGTGCCTGACTGGCCTCTGGCTTGAGGGTCGCCTTGTTGAAGTCAAACAGCACATCGGAGCTCAGGGTGAACTGCTTCTCAACCATCACAGGTGCAGGAGCAGGTTCCGGGGCCGGGGCGGGCGCCACAGGGGCAACCTGACCAAAGCGATAAACCGCTGCCAGCGAGAGCAGGCCATTATCCATTCTCAGACCGGTATCATCGCGGCTGCCATACGGGGTGGTGTACTGATACTCCAGGCGAGCTGCCCAGTCGAGGTTGAACGCATACTCGGCACCCAGTGCACCGACCATGACAAAGCGGCTGTCATCTTTGTAGACATCGCTCTTGGTATCAGCCCAGCCATAACCGCCACCGACACGACCATACAGATCCAGATTATCGGTAACCGGGAAGCCCAGTTTCAGGGTCAGTTGAGCCAGCTGTGCTTTCACTTCATCACTGAAAGCGCCTGCCGCCGTAGTGGCATCGTATTTGTAATTGCCCAGATAATCGTAACCCAGCTCCAACCCCAGATTCTTGTTGATCTGATAACCGCCAAACACGCCTGCACCCAAGGCATCGTTGGTCTCATTGCCAAGCGTCAGGGCATTGCTTTCATCAATGCCGTAAAAGTTGGACCAACCTAGTTTGGCGCCGCCATACCAGGTGTTGTCCTGACCGGCCGCCTGGGCATTGGCCGCCAGCAAGCCGGTAACCAGCAAGGTAATCAATGATTTTTTCATGTTTGAGCCTCTGCAACTTTATGTAGGAGGAGGTTGATTGATATCACCTCGTCTTATAGGTGCAACCACCCAAAAGCGATCGCAGCATATCAACGTTAGCCTATTTTCAAGTCACTGATATCAATTAACAAAAAACACTCTAACGCAACCACGTTACAAAAACAGCAACAAACGTTTGTTATTTGAACTGGATGTGACGCAAAAAGACGCACAAATGAGGGCGGATAGGAGAAAAAGGCCAGCAACATGCTGGCCCGAAGCGATATCAGTGACGAACAAACTCGTAGTGCTGATCGATAAAGTCAGCAACACGCTGGCTCAGTACCTTGTGCACCGTCTTGGTCGGATGCACCTGATCCCAGAACATATGCTCATCGCAGTTGAGAGTCGCTGCTCGCCCTTTTGCCTGCCCGCTCACCACCGCCTGCGCCAGGATCGGGTTACCGGCTATAGCCACTCTTTCGGAGACACTCAAAGCCGGGGTCGCAGCCACCTCGGCGGCGCTGCCGGAGAATGGCTTCCACGTATAGCCGCCACCGTAGCAGGCGTGTTCTGTGTCACTCAGCCCGAACTGCTGAGGATCGCGCATCATCTCGTCAAACTGCTTGTCCACTTCGAATAGCTTCACGATGCCAAGGGGAGCCAGCTCGCGAGTGAGGTTCTGCAACTTCTGGTTGTGGTAGCTGGCCACATGGCGCACCTTCTCCACCACCTTCATGCTGCGGGCTGACGGGGTCTGCCCCAGATCAGGAATGTTGAACAGCAGGATCTGCTGCGCGCCGTTGAGCACCAACCGGTTGGATGCCAGCCGGATGGTATCGATCACCCGATCCGCATCCCGCTCGGTGTTCCAGCCATAGGCCAGATAGTCGTTGGCACCGACCCAGATCACCACCAGATCATCGGGGCGGAACTTGTCCTTTTTCAGGAACTGATCGATCTCGTAATCGAGATTGTTGATCACCTGATATTTGGGATCCCAGGACCAGAAACCGAGCCAGCCGTTCAGAGCCCCCAGATGGTTATAGGCCACCGCGGTTGCACCGCCTTCCGCCTCGTTGGCCACAACTAGACCGGGGAAACGCTCGTCATCCAACTGCTCCAGCCACACCGGGCCGTTGCTGAAGCGTCCGTTGAAGTAGGGTGGGCTGGAGGGAAGATACCCCCGCATCTTCTTGTACATCTTGCCGGTATCGGAGAGGCTGTCGCCAAACATCACGATACGGGAAAAGGCAGGACGTTCGACCGCCTGAACGGTCAATGCCATTAACCCCAATAAACAAACAAGCCATTTTTTCATATTGTTATGCTCTTCGATTAAGCAGGTGAGACCTGCGGACTTCTCCTCGAGTGGCGGCAGGCATGGGAAGAGTCTGCTGCCACTGACTTCTGGTGAAGGCGACAGATTACAGTTCCAGATGAAATCACACATGTTCCGCCACCGATGAAATCGCTTGCGCTCACAAAACAGACAATCACACCAGCCTATTTCTTTCACGCTTGTTTCACATCCCCCCCGGCACAATGCCCCCATACCAACGACAGGAGTATGAAATGAACAAGGCAAGCGCAAGCGTAATCGGACTGTTGACCCTGATGTCTGTCTCCTCTTTTGCCATGGCGGCCTATACCGGCCCGCAAGAGCAGAACAAGGTTTCCGTTGCTCAACTGAAAGATCTGGCCGATGACAACTGGGCCACCCTGGAAGGGAAACTGGTCAAGCACCTGGGCGGCGAGAACTATCTGTTCCGTGATGCCAGCGGTGAAGTGGAGGTCGAAGTGGATCAGGATGTGTGGCGTGGCACCGAAGTGGGCCCGGATGATCAGATCCGCATCCGTGGTGAAGTGGACCACAGCTGGAACAAAACCGAAGTGGAAGTGAAAACCCTGGAGAAAGTGGGCGCGGCCCCGCAGACCAAGGGCGGCTTTATTGCCAAATAAGGCCACTTCAACGACGAACGGGCCAGACGTTAAAAGGGCGCTTGATATCGAGCGCCCTTTTGCATGTTTAACCCAGCGTCACCGCTTAACCGGCCCGACTGGCAAAAGCTCTCTTGAACCCCTTCTCGGCCTGATTGACCTTGTAGAGGTAACGGCGCGCCTCCTCTTTGGGATGTTGCTCCGTCAACACCTGATAGACCGCCTCGGGGGAGAGCCGGTTGATCCGGCCCGGCGCCGCCTTGCGATCGCTGGAGAAGGTATTGAGCACCCCGCCAGCGCCACCGTTATAGGCGGAGATCACCGCATAACGACGGGAGCGCGGATCCTCGATATCCGCCAGATAGACGGTCTGCAACAGGTGCAGATAGGCGGTACCAACATCGATGTTGTAGGCCGGGTTGAACAGCTCCTCCCGGGTCGGCTGGCCGTTCTTGCCCTTGACCCGAACATAGACGTCACGACCGGCGGTAGCCGGGATCACCTGCATCAGGCCATAAGCGTTGGCATGGCTCACCGCATAGGGGTTGAAGCTGCTCTCGGTCTTGATCACCGCATAGATCAGGCTCTCCGGCACGCCGTATTTGCGCGACGCTTCCCGGATGATCCCCGCATACTTGTAGCCCCGTCGATCTTCATGGTTGGCCACCATGGGAATATCGACGAAGAAGATGGTGCGAATCCCCAGAGTGCGCTTCTTCATCGCCGTGTTGAGCAGGTAATCGGCATAACGCTCGGCGCGCCAGGAGGCGCGGATTGGCTGGCGCTGATTGTCCAGCACCTGACCATAGAGGAAAGGCTCACCGCCGGTCAGAATTTCCCGATCGGAGTAAAGATCCACTTCGGCCGGATCGTCCGGCGTCAGCAGGGTCTCGATGATGGCGCGACGCAGGTGAGCGCGGGGATCGATGCCAGATACCGTCTCTACCATGATGTGGCCGCTGGAGAAGTCGATGTGGGCCCGGCTCTTGTACTGATCCGTGTATTTGACGTAGTCAAACTTGCCCGCAAACAGCGCCTCCCGCCCCCATATCTCGTTCACGTTATGGGAGAGCGCGCTGATCATGTGTTCAAAACCGCGGATGTCCTTGCCGTTGACCAGATCGTCATCCTCACTCCCGCTGGGCTTGGGGGAGGATGAGCAGGCAGAGAGAAACAGCAGGGTGCACAGCAGCCAAAAAATTCGGCCCATAGGATCCTCAAACCGGGCAGCAGAGCTGCCCATCATTCATTTGCTGCGACTTCAGAAGCGGTCACGCCAGTGTGGCGCCATTCCCGCACCTGTTCACACGTACAACAGCCGGAGAGCTTACTGGGCAGGCGGGGTATAACCTTCGATCTGCACTTCACCTGCATCAAACAGGTAGCTGACCATCTCTTTTTCCAGCAGTTGGCGATGCTCAAGATTCATCATGTTGAGCTTTTTCTCGTTGATCAGCATCACCTGCTTCTTCTGCCACTCGGCCCAGGCTTCCTTGCTGATGTTGTCAAAAATCCGCTTGCCGAGCTCACCGGGATAGAGTTGGAAATCCAGACCCGGACCCTCTTTTTTCAGGCGTTGGCAAAATACAATACGGCTCATGTTGACCTCTATGGTTGTAACTCTGGATAGGCGAGCAGACGGGCCGTGGCGGCCGCCAGCCCCACCTCGGCAGGATGGCGTAAGTTATACCAGAGTCGGTTATCTGCTTCCATGAGCCGCAGCGGCTGCGCCTCATCAATGTCAATCAGCAGCGGCTGAATATCGAGATGGAAGTGGCTGAAGGTATGGCGAAAACCGGCCAGTTCCCGATAACCGTGATGGCTCAGGCCAAGGGACGCCAGCAGACCCTCCACCTCCGCCAGCGAGGCCACCTGCGGGAAGCAGTAGAGCCCGCCCCAGATCCCCTGTGGCGGCCGCTTCTCCAGCAGCAACTCATCGCCGTGACGGATCAGCAGCATGATGCCATCGCGAGCCGGAATGCTCTTCTTGGGCTTGCTGCTGGGATAGACGGTGGGCTTGCCTTGCGACAGCCCCTGGCAATCGGCCCGCACCGGACAGCGATCACAGGCTGGCTTGCTGCGGGTGCAGATAGTGGCCCCGATATCCATCATTGCCTGATTGTATTGCGCCACACCCAGCTTGGGAGTGAGCCGGATGGCGATCTCCCACAGTTCGTTCTCCACCTGTTTCTGGCCGGGCCAGCCCGGCAGCGCCAGCCAGCGGGTGAGTACCCGCTTCACGTTGCCATCAAGGATGGCATGAGGCTGACCAAGAGAGAGCGACAGCACGGCCCCGGCGGTAGAACGGCCAATGCCCGGCAGCGCCATCACCTCGTCAAAGCGCTCGGGAAAGAGGCCGTGGTGATGATCGCGGATCTGCTGGGCCGCCTTGTGCAGGTTGCGAGCCCGGGCGTAGTAGCCAAGCCCGGTCCAGTGGTGCAGCACCTCATCGACAGGGGCATCGGCCAGCGCCACCACATCGGGGAAGCGCGCCATAAAACGCTGGTAATAGGGGATCACGGTCGCGACCTGGGTCTGCTGCAGCATGATCTCCGAGACCCAGACCCGGTAAGGGGTCTTCTCCTGCTGCCAGGGCAGGGTTTTGCGGCCATGAAGCTCGTACCACTCCAGAACCCGGCTTGCGAAGGTTGATTGATTCACGTTGTTCTCATGTCGTTGATATATGGGGAACTCTGCGGTTCCTTCGGCTCATCTGGCCTGAACGGGCATAAAGTCATCCCGCAGCACAGCGCCAGCTGTCTGGTGCGGCAGCGTAAGGCCTCGTCACGCCCAAGTCAAAGCCGCGCTGACTGGCGCTGCGGGCGGGTGGTGGTCAAGCAGCAAAGCGGTAACAAAGACGATATACTCGGCCCCACGATTGATGACGGGAGAGACGGTTTGCAGACTTATCTGGTTGGGGGCGCAGTGCGGGATCGCCTGCTGGGATTGCCGCAGGGCGACAGGGATCATCTGGTGGTCGGTGCCACCGTGGAACAGATGCTGGCGCTGGGTTTTACCCAGGTCGGTCGTGACTTTCCCGTGTTTCTTCACCCCAAAACCCAGCAGGAGTATGCCCTCGCCCGTACCGAACGCAAACAGGGTCAGGGCTACACCGGCTTTGTCTGCCACGCCGCCCCCGATGTGACGCTGGAGCAGGATCTGCTGCGCCGGGATCTCACCATCAACGCCATCGCCGAGGATGATCAGGGCCAGCTCCACGATCCCTACGGCGGCATCAAGGATTTGGAAAAACGGCTGCTGCGCCACGTATCCCCCGCCTTTGCCGAAGACCCGCTGCGCATCCTGCGGGTCGCCCGCTTCGCCGCCCGCTTCCACGCTCAGGGCTTTACCATAGCGCCGGAAACTCTCGCCCTGATGAGCGAGATGACGGCCGCTGGCGAGCTGGCCCACCTCACGCCGGAGCGGGTCTGGAAGGAGCTGGAAAAAGTGCTGCTGGGGCCGACCCCGCAGATCTTTATCGAGGTGCTGCGCCAGTGCGGCGCCCTGAAGGCGCTGTTCCCAGAGATTGATGCGCTGTTTGGCGTCCCCGCCCCGGCCAAGTGGCACCCGGAGATCGACACCGGCATCCACACCCTGATGGTGCTGGAGCAGGCGTGCCGGATCTCCCCGGAATTGACCGTCCGCTTTGCTGCCCTCTGCCACGACCTTGGCAAGGGAGTGACCCCCCAGGAGTTCTGGCCAAGCCATCACGGTCACGGCCAGAAGGGGCTGCCGCTTATTCGCGCCCTGTGCGAGCGGTTCCGGGTTCCCAACGAGTGCCGGGATCTGGCGCTGCTGGTGAGCGATCTGCATACCCACATCCACATCGCCTTTGAGCTCAAGCCCGCCACCCTGCTCAAGGTGTTCGACAAGGCCGATGCCTGGCGCCGCCCCGAGCGCTTTGCCCAGCTGTTGGATGCCTGCCGCGCCGACTTCCATGGCCGCACCGGTTTCGAGGAGCGGGTCTACGCCGAGCCGGACTATGTGGCCGAAGCACTGGCTGCCGCCCAGGCGGTGCCGGTGAAAGAGATAGTGGCGGCCGGTTACAAGGGAGAAGAGATCAAGGAGCAGCTGGCCAAAAAGCGGACCGATGCCATCAGCCGCATCAAGGATGAGTGGACCTTTATCGAAGAGTAACCTCGGCCCCATAACAGACGGCCGCCCTGATGATGAGCTCCGCAAGGAGAGCATCGCCAGGGCGGCCGTTTTGCATCCAGGTTTATATGTAAAGGGGCGCTAACCCCTGCTGGTGCTGTTATGCCGGACCAATTCGCTCCATCAGGCTCATATGGGATGAGCCATCGTGACGCTTGAGATTCTGGCGATATTCAAACTGGCGCTGGCTCTCCTGCTTGAGCCCCAGCATCAGCGAATAGCACATCGCCAGCATGATCACCGAGAAGGGTAGCGCCGCTATGATGCTGGCCGCCTGCAAGGCTGCCAGACCGCCGGAGACCAGCAGGATGGCCGCAACCAGCCCCTGCCCCAGACCCCATACGGCACGGTGCAGTACCGGCGGCTCCTGATCACCGATGGAGAGCAGGGTGGTGATGACCAGCGTACCCGAGTCACTGGAGGTGATGAAGTAGGTGCAGATGAGCAGGGTTAGCACGGCCTTGGCAATCCAGCCGAAGGTATCCCAGTGCAGCAGCTCGACCGTCTTGTAGAGCGCCAGCGTCACATCCTGATTGACCGCAACGACCACGCCACCACCACCGAACAGCTCCAGATTCATCGCCGTACCGCCAAACACGGTGAGCCAGAACATGCCGAGCAGCGAGGGTACCAGCAACACACCGAGCACAAACTCGCGAATGGTACGCCCCTTGGAGATACGGGCGATAAACATGCCGACAAACGGCGCCCAGGCAATCCACCAACCCCAGTAAAACGCCGTCCAGCTCGACTGCCAGGCCGAGGTGCCGTTGGCTTCGGTGTTGGTCCAGAAGCTCAGTTTGACGATGTTCTGCAGGTAATCACCGATGTTCTGTACATAGGCGTTGAGGATATAGGTGGTCGGCCCCAGCACCAGAAAGAGCGCGAGCACGAAGACACTCAGCCAGATATTGAGCTCGGAGAGGAGCTTCACTCCGCGCCCGACCCCGGAGACCGCCGAGAGGGTGGCGATCAGGCTGATGCCGCCAATCAGCCAGAGCTGGTTGGACTGCGACACCGCCATACCAAACATCTGGTTGAGGCCGGTATTCATCTGGGAGACCCCCAGACCAAGGGAGGTCGCCACCCCGAAGACGGTGCCGAACACGGCCAGCACATCGGCCGCATGGCCCCAAAAACCGTAAATCCGCTCGCCAAGGATGGGGTAAAGCACAGAGCGGATCGCCAGCGGCAACTTGCGCCGGTAGCTGAAAAAGGCAAGTGACAGGCCGACGATCACATAGATGGCCCAGGGGTGCAGGCCCCAATGGAAAAAGGTGAGGCGCATGGCGATCTGGGCCGCTTCCGGGGTCATCCCTTCGGTAATGAACGGATTGCCCTGCAGATGGTTCATCGGCTCGGCGATGCTCCAGAACACCAGACCTATCCCCATGCCAGCGCTAAAGAGCATGGAGAACCAGGCGAAGTAGCCGAACTCCGGTACCTGGTCGTCGTCACCCAGCCGGATGCTGCCAAAACGGCTGAACATCAGGTAGACAGCGAAGAACAGGAACAGGGCGACCACCAAAATGTAGTACCACTTGAACCCGGCAATAATCTGATCCTTGGCACCGACAAACCAGGCGGCCGCGGTATCGGGAACAAATACGCCAAACAGCAAAAACAGGGTGATCACGGTGAGGGCCGTCATGGCCATAGTCGGGTTGAGGCCTTTCAATAGCCCTTTGCTTGCTCGCATCCAGCCTCCTTAGTCGTTGTTGAAAAAGTCTTCGCCCACATGATCACCGGCGCCGCCGATGGCGCGATAGACCAGCTTGCCGGCTGCCTGTTCGCGGTGATCCACCAGCGACACCGAGGGCTGGCCATTCACGGCGTGACGCTTGCCAAGGAAGATGGCCATGGGGACGCCCAGATTGGAGACACCGCTGGTGATCCAGAGGCGATTGAAGTCGTAAGAGCCACCGATGAACTCCAGCTGTGCCAGGCCGGTATCTAGGCCAGTCAGATAGAAGTTCATGGCACTTTCATCAGGGAAGAGATGCACCAGCACGTAGGCGTAGCGCAATTCATTCACCAACTCCTTTAGGTTGAAAGTACCTGTCTCACTGCAAGAGAGGGGTAACTCACCATCATAGTGGTGTACCTTAAGGTTGTTCGGGTCTTCATCATAGGCAGGCTGATAGCGCACAAAAGCCGAGGTATCCGGCAGTTCATAGCGCACTCTGACCACACGTAACTCGGCCACCAGAGACTTGATATCCAGCTCGTCATTCATCATTTCGCTCCTCAAATGTCAGGGTGATTTCCGTGAAATGCCCGTCAACCTAACACAAAATTGATTAGAGCAGAAATTATTACAACAAAAACAATATTGACCTTGTGACGAATTAGGCGGAAAATTTTGCGCCTCTACATAGCCCTCCAATGACGCACACCCCATGGAAAAACATGATGAAGTGCTGGTCGCCCTGCGCCAGATTATTCGTGCCATCGACATGCACTCCAGGCGCTTGATCAAAGAAGCCGGGCTAACTTCTCCGCAACTCTTGCTGCTCAAAGGGATCGACGAGCTGGGACAGATCTCCATGCGTCAGCTGGCCGATCACACCAACATGAGCCAGGCCACCGCCACCACCATCATGGACCGATTGGAGAGCCGCCAACTGGTGCAGCGCGTTCGCAGCAATACCGACAAGCGCAAGGTTCACGCGACACTGACTGATGCAGGCCGCGCCCTGCTGGCCCAGGCCCCGACCCCGCTGCAAGAGCGCTTTATCCAACGTTTTCAGGCGCTGGAAGCTTGGGAACAGACCCTGCTGCTCTCCTCCCTGCAACGCATCTCATCCATGATGAATGCAGACGAAATCGACGCGGCCCCGGTGCTGAGCGTCAGACCCCTCACCGAAGAGCAGGCATAAGCTGCTGAACAATTTCAGGCATAAAAAAAGCTCCCGAAAGGGAGCTTTGTTCTATCAGGGGTCGTAGAGGATTACTCTTCCAGGCTGATCCCGATATTGGAGACGCCATCCTGAGAGGCGAATACTCTGATAGCCAGGATACGATCGCTGTCGCGCTCATGGGCAACCCGCTTGAGCAGCTCGACCTGGAACTCCAGCTCGGCTTCCATGTACTCGTGCTCGTAGAGCTCCTCTTCGGTCAGATCCCGCTCTTCCAGCAGCTCGATAAAACCGGCCACAGTACCGACTGACGCATGGCTGGCATCGTTGGCCTCTTCGCCGACCCGGCAGATCACCGAGTTGTAGGCGCAGCCCAGCGCAACACAGGCATCAAGCGCCGGATAGGCACCGTAGGATTCAAACTTGCGGGGATCCGGAATGTGAGACTCGAACTCTTCGAGAATGGCACCCAGATTGACCCGGGATCCCTTGACGGTGAGGTAGACCCACATCTGATCCAGCGCATGCCGGAAAGCGCCAGCATTGCCAAAGCCGGAGGCCTGACAGAACAGGGCATAGTTGGGGTACATGCGCTCTGCCAGCGCCAGGGTGTAGACGGTCTGTTGCCAAGGCTGTAGCTCGGCCAGTCGCTTATAAAACTTGTCACCAAACACTGGAGTCGGATCCTTTGCAAAATGTGGGGCAGATTGTAGCCCACGAGGCGCGCGGCGAAAACGAAAAAGCGCCCTGGTCGGCTATGTTGCGATATGAAGTCAGGTAAGATGGGTCGAGAGCGGCATCTTGTTGCGCCGCAAATTCTGATAAGGAACAAGAGTATGAGCCAACGTACCCTTCTTTTGCTCAGCCAGGATAATGCTCACTACGAACGGCTGCTCAAGGCCGCCAATCTCCCCCATCTGCGCATTCTGCGAGCCGATAACCAGAGCGATGCCGAGAAGCTGATCGGCGAAGCCCATATTCTGATGGCCGAACCGGCCCGTGCCAAACCGCTGCTGCCCAAAGCCAACAAGCTGAGCTGGTTCCAGTCCACCTATGCGGGAGTCGATGTGCTGCTCGACCCTGACAGTCGCCGCGACTATCAACTCACCAATGTGCGCGGCATCTTCGGCCCGCTGATGAGCGAGTATGTCTTTGGTCATCTGCTCAGCCTGATGCGCCAAATCCCCCTTTATCGGGAGCAGCAGAAACAGCGACTGTGGCAAAGCCACCCCTATCAGGGCCTCAAGGGGCGCACCATGCTGATCCTGGGGACCGGCAGCATTGGCCAGCATATCGCCCATACCGGCAAACATTTTGGCATGAAGGTGCTAGGCATCAGCCGCAGCGGTCGGGAGCGGGCCGGGTTTGATCAGGTTTATCAGCTACCTGCGCTCAACAAGATGCTGGCGCAGGCCGATGTCATCGTCAGCGTGCTGCCAGCCACCCGCGATACCCGTCATCTGTTCAATGCCGCCCGCTTCGAACACTGCAAACCGGGCGCCATCCTGTTCAACGTCGGTCGTGGCAGCGCCGTACACTCGGGCGATTTGCTCACCGCACTGCGTACCGGCAAGCTGGCGATGGCGGTGCTGGATGTGTTCGAGCAGGAGCCGCTGCCCGCCGACAGTCCATTGTGGGGCCAACCCAACCTCATCGTCACCCCCCACAACAGCGCCTACAGCTTCCCGGATGATGTGGCCCAGATCTTTGTGCGCAACTACATCCGCTTTATCGATGGCCAGCCACTGGATGGCAAAATCGACTTCGACAAGGGTTACTAACCCTCACTGCGCATGTAAAAAGGCCCCGCCAATCTGGCGGGGCCTTTCATTTCAGGCTGTGACGACAGGAATCAACCCGCGGCCAGCTCCTTGCGGTAGCTCTTCACCTTGGCAAGGAACTGACGACGCTCCTTGCCGCTGAGCGGTTCAGCCATCGGCAGCTTGGCGGTCATGGCATTGACCGGGCGGTTGTTGATCCGCAGCTCGTAGTGCAGGTGAGCACCGGTCGAGCGACCTGTGTTGCCGGAGAGGCCGATCTTGTCACCCATCTTCACTCGCTGACCGGTTTTGACCAGCAGCTTGCTCAGGTGCAGATAACGAGTAGAGAGAGTACGGCCATGCTTGATGACGATATAAGTGCCCGCCAGCGGGTGGCTGGTTGCCTTCTGGACGATACCATCACCGGTCGCCAGCACTGGCGTGCCCACCGGCACCGCAAAGTCGGTGCCCTCGTGAGGACGCACCATACCGGTTACCGGATGTTTGCGCGCCGGGTTGAAATTGGAGCTGATCCGATAGCGGCTATGGGTCGGGTAGCGGCGGAATCCGCGCTCCAGACTGTTGCCCTGACCGTCGTAATAGTTGCCGTCATCGGAGAGCCAGGCCGACACCGTCTTGCCCTGGCTGGTCACTTCCACACCCAGCAGCTGGCTGTTACCAGTGCTCTTGCCTTCCACCGTCTCCTGGCGTACCAGCACTTTGAACTTGTCGCCCTTCTGCAAATCCTTGGCGAAATTCATTCGCCACTGGAACAGGTTGGCAATTTTCTGGATATGGTTGGCTGGAATCCCCGCATTGCGGGCACTGACATAGAAGCTGCCGTTGATCACGCCGTTGTAACGCTGCGGTTGCCACTCGACCTTCTCATTGATCATGGAGGCGGTATAGGCATCGTCGCTGCGCGCCATCACCAGCGTCTGCTTGATGTTCAGGCGGATTTTGAGTTGCTGCAGGATGTTGTCCTGATCGATCAGCAGCTCGATATTCTGGCCCGGCTTGAGGCGCGCCAGATAGTTCTTGTTGTCCGCGTCCAGCACCTTGTAGAGGGTGGTGGTGGAGAGACCGAGATTGTTAAAAATAGCAGTCAGGTTTTCGCCGTTGCGGACCCGGTAATCCTGCCACTGGGGGGTGGTGTCAACCGGGATGTCGTCATCCGGCGCACTCTGATCAACCAGTTCGTGATCGGGAATTTCGTTAAAGTCGGTGTTGTTTTCGTTGGTTGCCGTACCTGCGGTATCAATGGGCAACTCAAGACGCAGCGGCCGCTCGAGGATGTCACCCGGAGCTGGCAATAATGCCACTGCTGACAGGGTCATGGCCGTCAGCATCAGCATGGCGTAAAAGTGTTTGCGGGGAACCGGTGGTTCCCAATTGGCAGCCTGTACCACCAAGGGACGGAGACGTTTCATCCGCTATCCTGTATTTAGATCTAAAGAGTGTGAGTTGCGATGTCAGTTGTGACAAAACCGTATAAAACTGTTTGTTAGACACAAATAGTTACAAATAGTTCATCACAATCTGCATGAACCTCACATTTTATGCATAACCCGCCCGGATGGGCAGAAATGATCGTCTTTTTTAACCATTTTTTCCTATTTTTAAGAACCGGGTCGGATTCGATACTGAATAGAAACCTAAAATGTTGCGATAACTTTTCCATGGAGTGGATATGTCGTTAGCAAAACTGTTAATCAGAATAATTGTCGTCCTGTTCCTGATCGGTGCAGCGCTGCTGTTTGCACTGGAAGTCACGACGGTCCGCCAATCCATCCTCGACCAGATGTCAGCCAACCTGGAAACCGCCATCACCGCTCTCGGGCTGGTGCTGCAAGGAACCCTGCTCAATGACGACAATGTGCTGGCCGAGACCATCGTCAATGCCATGTTTGATGGCGGTTTCGTCAGCTCGGTCACCCTGATCGATCCTGATGGCCAGTTGCTGTTTCAGAAGGCATTCCACTCTACCCAGCAAAATGTCCCCGGCTGGCTTCCCTCGGTTATCGGCATGCCCCCCGTCAAAATTGAGCAAGAGTTGACCGATGGCTGGCGCATGCTGGGCACTCTGACCCTTGAGGGGCATAGCGGCTACGCCTATCAGCATCTGTGGAATGCCATCAGTCGCACCGGTCTGGCGCTGCTGGCGGGCCTCGTCGTATTTACCCTGATCATCTCCCTGGTGTGCCAACGCCTGCTGCAGCCCCTGGAGCAGATCAACCTGCAGCTGATCCGTATCCGCAAACACCAGTTCAACAGCACCCTGCCCACTCCCTGGTTGCAAGACCTCAAAGAAGTGGCACTTTCCATCAACCAATTGGTTTCCGAACGCAAACGGGATCTGCTGCAACAACGACTCAAGATCACCCAGCTGGGAAAACAGCTGCCACTGACGACCCCACAGCCGCTGCAAGGAGTGAGCCCACTGCCGGAAGGCGGGCAACTGCAAAAATTTGTCTCCACACAAGGGGAGATCGCGCTCTATCAGCGTTTCTTGCCCAGTCAGCCCCTCGGTGCCGACAGCGATCTCGCAACCATCCAGAGCGCCCTGCAACAGTGGCAGCACTCTCATATAGAAGGGGTCTTGCTGCCCCTCTCCCTGCTCAATCACCCGCAATGGTCCGAGATCGCCCCTCTGCTAAGCCAGGGTCGAGGAAAAACACTGGATTGGCGCTGGGATGTAGCCACATTCCCCGCCCACGGCCAGTCTACCTTGGCCGCGTTGCAGGAACAGGGGTGTGAGCTCGCCTTCAGCGCCATTCCCCTCAATGCGGATACCTTCAATCAACTTGACCCGCTCAATCCCATCTTTATCAGCTGTCAGCTGACCGATGCGCCGCTCTACTGGAATCTGCTCTCCCAAACCATGCATGCCGCCGGTTATACCCTGCTGGCAGAATCGGGAGAGTGTCGCGACATCGACAAACTGCGGACCTGGGGTATCGATGGTTATGCCAAGGAGGCGCAATCATGAAGAAGCTCGCCATGCTGTTGCCCCTGCTGTGGCAACCCGGCCTGATGGCTGAAACCGTCACTATCACCACCGGGGGTGAGCAGGGGATTTATCACCAGATAACCAAAGAGTTTTGCCGTCTGGCTCATGAGGTCGACGAGCAACTTGCGTGCACACTGCAGAGCTCATCGGGTTCAATAGAAAACCTGACGCGGCTGAAGAGTGGCGAGACCTCCTACGCCATGGTGCAGTCAGACTGGCTGTATCAGGCAAGCCAGGGCTTGGGTCCTTTTGCCACGCAGCCGCAACCTGAGCTGCGCGCCCTGTTTGCCACCCATGCCGAGCCCTTCACCATAGTGATCCGTGCCGATGGCGATATCACTTCACTGGAACAGCTCAAGCTCGCCCCCATCGACATGGGGTTGAAGAACTCGGGAACACGCCAGACGGCGCTGACCCTGTTCAACATCTTGGGAGCGAAAGAGCAGGATCTCGATCTGAAGAGCATGGCCAACCTGCCGGATGCGCTCTGCAGCAAGCAGATCGACGCATTTGCACTGGTGATGGGACACCCTAACCGGATTGTGCTCGACACCGCCAAACGTTGCGCAGTCAGCTTCCTCCCCATCGATGGGGCCACCCGTGATCAGCTACTCAAGGGGGTCAAATATTACCAACGTAGTCAGGTGCCCGCCCGCATCTACCCCGGCAATCTGAAGGCAACTCCCACCTTTGCCATTGCCGCCACCCTGGTCACCAATGCCACCATGCCGGAAGAGTCTGTCTATCGCCTGACCAAGGCCATGCTGACCCAGCAAACCAAGTTCAATGAGCAAACTTATGGATACGCCAATATGTTTCACCGGGCACGCAATAAAACCGGCCCGGTGCTGAGTATTGAGCAGCATCCGGGCGCAGCGAAATATTTCGATGAGTTGAAGGCGGCGGGCAAGCTATAACTGACGACGAGGAGAGCGCAGTTGCTCGCTGGAGAAACGGGTCTTCATCGATGTCCACTGCGCCAACCGATCGGCACTCCCCGCCAGCGTCCCTTCCCGCCGTGACTTCATGATCCAGATGCTTTTGGCATCGAAACTGTAAACGGGAATGAGGTCGGTACGCTTGCTGCCTGGCAGGATCCGGCTGTTGATGTTGTCGAGCACCAGTGGATCAGCCTTGGGCGTCGGGAAGTAGAGCGTCACCATGTGGAATTGGTTGTAACGCACCGCCTTGACGTAGGCCAGCCGCAGCTTCTTCTCATCCACCCCCAGCTCCATCAGGGTGTAGTACTTGGAGATGCTGTAATCCTCGCAATCCCCACCCCGGGCACCGATGAACTCCAGCGGATTGGCCCAGTAATCCTCATCCCCCCACAGCTTGGGATCCTCGCTGTAGGTGAGATTGTTGAAGTAGTTGTTCACCAGCTCGATCTTCTGCTGGTCGGTTGTACCCGCTCTGGGGGTGAGCAAGCGAGAAAATGCCTCGGCCCGCTGGATGGCCCTGCCACCATACACTTCCTGCAGCTTGGCCCGCAGGTCCGGACTGGCAATATATTCGGAAAGGCGCGAAGCCTGCACACTGGCGCAACATAGCGCCAGTGTGCAGGCCGGGATCAACAACCATTTCATACCGGACACTCCATGTCAGATGCTGGAGGTCAGTATAGTCCGTCCGGATGAGAGACTCAGCCGCTAATCAGCGACATTGGGCAAATGCGTCTGCCAGTTGTTGCATGAATTGGGGATAACCATCCGGGCCAAGCGGCACCTGTTCACCCACCTCATCAAGCAACAGCACCTTGGCGCCAGTATTGCGTGCCACCGATTCGATCACTGCCGGTGAAAATTGCGGCTCGGCATAAATGCAGCTCGCCTGCTTCTCTTCCAGTGCCTTGCGGATATCCACCAGGGTCTTGGCGCCCGGGCGACGCTCAGGGCTCACGGTAAAGTGACCTTTTGAACTCATGCCGTAATGGCGCTCCCAGTAGCCATACGCCTCGTGGAAGACAAAGTACCCCTTCTCATTCACTGCCTTCATCTGGCCGGCAATCACCTTGTCCTTGGCATCCACCTTGGCATCAAATGCCGCGAGGTTGGCGTCATAGCGAGCCTGATTGGCCGGATCCAGCTTGCCCAATTCACTTGCGATCGCCTTGGCAATCACTTTGGCCTGCGTCGGGCCAAGCCAGATATGGGGATCGACCCCTTCGTGATGATGTCCCTCATGCCCTTCATCATGGTCACCGTGCTCGTGGGCGGCATGATCGTGATCATCATGGTCATGGGAATCATGACTATCCTGAGTCGCGTAGTTGAACAGCGGCATCCCCTCAACCTGAGTCAGGGTCAGAGCATGGGGATGGTTGGCCAGCGGCTTGGCCATGAAGCCTTCCAGCTCGGGGCCGACCCACACCACCAGATCGGCACTGTTGATGCTGCGAATATCGGAGGGACGCAGGGAAAAATCGTGGGGAGAGGCGCCGGTCGGCAGCAATACCTTGGGCTCGCTCACCCCGTCAGTGATCGCCGCGGCGATGAAGCCAAGGGGCTTGATGGTGGTCAGCACCTCAATGGCACGAACAGGCAAACTCACCGCCAGCAGGGCAGTGAAAAGCGCAATAATTCTCATTGGTGAATCTCGTCAGGGGGTGAGTATGTGATAATATAACAGCCGCTTTTTGTTATATTATAACTCTCACTGGCTGTAAACCCCGGAGTTGTCATGAGCCAACTGGTAGAGCTGAAAGAGGTCTCTCTCTCGTTTGATGGACGCTCTGTGCTCGACAAGGTCTCCTTTACCCTCAATAAAGGCAAAATCACCACGCTCGTCGGCCCCAACGGGGCGGGCAAGAGCACCCTGAGCAAGCTGGTGCTGGGCCTGCTCACGCCGGATTCGGGCAAGATCACCCGCAGCCGCGATCTGAGAGTCGGCTATGTACCGCAGCGCCTCTATCTGGATCCTACCTTGCCGCTGACGGTGCGTCGCTTCCTGCAACTGGGCAAAAATAGCCGCCTCTCCATCGAGGAAGCTCTGGCCCGGGTGGGCGCAGAGGGATTGCTGGAAAACCGGATGCAGAAGCTCTCCGGCGGCGAGATGCAGCGGGTGCTGCTGGCTCGCGCCCTGCTGGTCAAGCCCGAGCTGCTGGTGCTGGATGAGCCGGTACAAGGGGTCGATATCACCGGCCAGATCGAGCTCTACGCCCTGATCGGCCAGCTCGCCGCCGAGTTCAATTGCGCCGTGCTGATGGTCTCCCACGACTTGCATCTGGTGATGGCCAGCACCCACGAGGTGATCTGTCTCAATCGCCACGTCTGCTGTCATGGCGAGCCGGAAAGCGTGGCGCGCCATCCCGAATTTGCCCGCCTGTTCGGGCGACCGGAGCAGGAGGTGCTGGCGGTCTATACCCACCATCACCACTGCGACGGCGAACACCATCATCATGAACCGCAGGCTCCCGTCATCCGCCTGCCCTCTCGCAACAACGCTCACAGCAAATAGCGCAAGCAACAGGACATTCAAGTGGACAGCTTTCTGTTATACGCCCTCGCGGCCGGTCTCGGCATCGCCCTGCTGGCCGGCCCCCTCGGCAGCTTCGTGGTATGGCGCAAGATGGCCTATTTTGGCGACACCCTCTCCCATGCCTGTCTGTTCGGCATCGCGCTGGGCATCCTGCTGCAGGTCGATCTCACCTTGGCTGTAGTGGTCTGCTGCCTCGCCATGGCGATGCTATTGGTGATCATGAGTCGCAACCAGCAGGTCGCGACCGATACCCTGCTCGGCATTCTGGCCCACAGCGCCCTGTCCCTCGGTCTGGTTACCTTGAGTTTTATGGATAACGTGCGGGTGGATCTGATGGCCTACCTGTTCGGCGACCTGCTCTCGGTACAACCGATGGATCTGCTCTGGATCTACGGCGGTGGCGCGCTGGTACTGCTCACCCTGTGGCGACTGTGGGATCCCCTGCTCTCCATGACCATCTCGGAAGAGCTGGCACGAGTAGAAGGGATCCGGGTCGATGTGCTGCGCTGCGTGCTTATGCTGCTGATTGGGCTGGTGATCGCCGTGGCGATGAAGTTTGTCGGGGCGCTGATCATCACCTCCCTGCTGATCATTCCCGCCGCCACCGCCCGCCGCTTTAGCCAGACGCCGGAGCAGATGGCTGGCTTTGCCGCACTGATCGGCTGTCTCGCCGTCCTGGGGGGGCTGACCCTCTCCTGGTATCAGGACACCCCGGCAGGCCCATCTGTCGTCGTCTGCGCCACCAGCCTGTTTGTACTGAGCCAGTTCAAAAAAGCCTGATAACCTTAGCAATTACAACGGCATGCTCTGGCGTGTCTCCATCATCAGCCACTGGCGCAACCGGCTGATGGCGGGCTCATGGGCCCGCGAGCGCTTGCAGGTAAAGTAGAAGGCATCCCCCGTCTCCAGCTGGTGTACCGGCAAGGCCACCAGCTGGGGATCATCGGGCCGCAGCATGTAGTCATTCACGAACGCCACCCCCTGATCCCAGGCCGCCGCCTCCATCGCCAGCAGCACATGGCTGAAATGGTGCATCCGCGCCTCGTCCGGAATAACCAGCCCACCCGCCTTGGCCCAGCGCTGCCAATCCTCCCCCCGCGCCTTGTAAATGGACTGCACCGAGAGCAGCGGCAACTGCCAGATGGCCTCAGGCCACTCCCCGCTGATCTGCTGCAACAGGCGGCGACTGCAGACCGGAAAGAGCCGCTCCTGATAGATAAGATCGTGACAATAGCCACGCCCGTGGGGTGAGACTGTGATAAAGCAGTCGGCCACCCGATCGGAGAGTTCGGGGTCTTCCGCCACCATCTCCAGACTCAAATCCAGCTCGGGGTAGAGCTGGCGCAATCCGGCCAACCGCGGGATTAGCCACTTCACCGCAAACGAGCTGTAGACCGCGAGCCGGACTCGCATCTCGCCGCCCCCGCGCAACTGTTCGCTGCTCTGGGCAATCTGGCTGAGCCCGGCGGCAATTCCCTCGAAGTAGCTCTCCCCCTGGGTTGTCAGCGAGAGCAGCCGCCCCTGACGCAGCAGCAAGCGCTCACCCAGAAAATCCTCCAGCAGGCGGATCTGGTGGCTGACCGCACTCTGGCTGACGTTCAATTCAAGGGCGGCACGGGAGAAGCTGAGCAGCCGGGCCACCACCTCGAAATATTGCACCGCACGCAGGGGAGGAAGCTTCATTATCTAAATATCTCATGAGTGGTCATTTTTTATCATTTTACTGGATATCAACCGGCACGCTACCCTCCGCTCATCTGAAGTGGGAGGTGGTATGAATGCAGTAGGGATCGGCATCCTTTATCTGGTACTGGGCAATATGGTGGCGGTCTTTTCCGATGCGCTGGTCAAGGTGCTGGAACCGGATCAGCCCATCTTCCAGTTTGTCTTTTTCCGCCAGCTCTCGGCCGCCATTCTGCTGATGCCCTGGCTGCTCTGGTCATGGCGCCGCAACCCGCCGGTGGCCATCAAGTGGCACCTGCTGCGGGCTCATATCTGGGCGGTCGGCGTCTGCCTGATGGTGGTGGCCCTCACCCGCTTGCCGCTCGCCACTGCCAATGCCCTCTTCTATGCCGCCCCCCTGATGATGGTGCCGCTGGCAGTGTGGGTGGCGGGGGAAGCGATCTCGCGCCAGAAGGTGCTGACTGCGGTTATCGGGTTTATCGGGGTATTGATCGTGCTGCGCCCGACCGAAGTGAACTGGGCCGCACTGGCGGCGCTCGGGGTAGCGCTGTCGATGGCGCTCAACAATCTGCTGATCAAGCGGATCCCACTCAAGCAGCCCATCGCCCAGACCCTGTTTTTCACCAACGTGCTGAGCATGCCCTTTATTCTGGCGCTGGCATTGTGGGAAGGGGGCGACTGGCAGTGGCAGATGTGGTGGCCCGCCTTCGGTTCTTCGGCGCTGATCATGGTCTATGCAGGATTGTGCGTGGTGGCCTATCGCAAGGCGGAGGCGAGCAAGATCGCCTCGGCGGAGTACACCGGTCTGCTGATGGCGGTGGCCATCGGGGTATGGTTGTTTGACGAGCAGCCCGGCCTGCCGCTGCTGCTGGGCTGTATCTGCATCGTCCTGCCGCTCATCGCCATGGCGCGCAGCAAGCCAAAACCGCTGGCCGAGCCGGCGGTTTAGGCGCTCAGGGTTGTTCCAGCAAAGGGGCGACCCTTTGCTGCAGATGGGGGACGATCTCATCCTCGAACCAGGGATTCTTCCTGAGCCAGAGAGTATTGCGCGGGGAGGGATGCGGCAACGGCAGCCAGCCGGGGCCATAGTCGGCCCAGCTGCGCACCGTATCGGTGAGCGATCCCTTGGCTGCCCCCCGCAGATAGTAGGCTTGTGAATATTGTCCGATCAGCAGGGTCAGCTCGATATTGGGCAGCAGCATCAGCACCTTGTCGTGCCAGGTGGGTGCGCACTCGGGTCTGGGTGGCAGATCGCCGGATTTTCCCCTGCCGGGATAGCAGAGCCCCATCGGCATGATGGCGATGCGGGATTGGTCGTAAAAGGTAGCCTTATCGACACCAAGCCACTGGCGCAGCCTGTCACCGGAGGGGTCATCCCACGGGATACCGCTGGCATGCACCCGGGTGCCGGGCGCCTGACCGATGATCAGCAGGCGGGCACTCTCGGCCCCGCGGATCACCGGACGAGGCCCCAGCGGCAGATGAGCCTCGCACAGACGGCAGGCCCTGATTTGCTCAAACAACTTATCGATTCGCTGCATGACGTTGATAGTACCAGCATTTCCCTGTTTTCCCTCTTGTGGAAACAGGGCGCGCCCCCTACTATCGCCATGGATGTTTAATTTAATAAACGGATAATAATGAAAAACTGGCTAGGTACCGGCACCGCGACCCTCTCCTTCATCCTGTGGGGGATGCTGCCGCTCTATTATCAATTCATGCCCGGGGTCAACATGTGGGAGCTGATCTCCCACCGGGTGCTCTGGTCTGTGGTGCTACTGGGGGCCCTGTTTTTGCTGCTTGGCCACAAGGTGCCTTGGGCACAACTGCGCAGCGAGCCACGCCAGCTCGGCCTCATTCTGCTGGCGGGCCCCGTGATGTCCATCAGCTGGTGCATGTTCACCTGGTGCCTCACTACCGGGCAGGTGCTGACCACCAGCCTTGCCTTCTTTATGACCCCGCTGTTCAATATCGTATTCGCCGTCATCTTCCTAAAAGAGCGGCTCACCCCGCAAAAGCATCTGGCGGTCGCCCTGGCGCTGGCGGGTCTCGCCTACATGCTCTTCTGCTACGGCCAGCTCCCCTGGTTCTCCCTCATCATGGGGGCCAACTTCGCCTGCTACGGCCTTATCAAGAAGAAGATCCACTACGACACCGGCTCCAGCCTCTATCTGGAAGCCATGGTGCAACTGCCCGTCGCGCTGATCATCATCGGCACGCTGGCGTGGCACGGGGAAGGGGCATTCGTGAACGGGGATTTGGCCGACAAGCTGCTGCTGATGGGCAGTGCGCCCGCCACCCTGCTGCCGGTGGGGCTGTTCTGCTACGCAGTGGCGAGAACCCGGATGAGCACGGTGGGGCTGCTGCAATATATCGAGCCCAGCCTCGCCTTCCTGCTCGCCATCTACTGGTTTGGTGAGGCGCCGGACCCCATCAAGGCAGTCGGTTTCGCCTTTGTCTGGGCAGGTCTGCTGGTGAGCCTGTTGCCACTACACCGGCTCAAGCGCCGCCCTCAGGGCGTACCGCGATAGGACTCCAGCACCTTGTGCCAACGGGGATCCCTGTCCATCTGCTCGGCGATGTCGTTGAAGGTGGCATGCAGCTCGGGACGGGATTTGGGCAGCAGGATATGGCGGGTATAGCTGGATTGGGGGAAGGGCGAGATAAACAGCTTGCCCTGATAGTGCTGTGCGTCGATGAAAAAGCCCAGCGATGAACCACTTACCAGCGTCACATCGATGCGACCGCGCACCAGCAGCTCAAGATTGGTCTTCACCTTCTTGGCATCCTGACGCACCAGCTCCCCGCGGCCAGCCGCATCATCGATCCCCTGATAGCGGTAGCCCTCCACCCCGCCAAACACCAACCCCTTGAGGGAGTCAGGCCCGCGATAGGTGACCGGGTTGTCGATGTTCGAGACCAGCTCGTTGGTGTCGCGCATCACCGGAAAGGTCCAGAGATAGCGCTCGCGATGGGGATCCCCCACCCAGGCCGGATTGACCCAGACCACCAGACCGTCAAAGTCGGGATCTGCCATCTCCAGCGCCAGCCGGGCGCGATTGACCAGCCAAAGCTCGATTCTGGGTTCACCCCCCAGCTTTTCATTGAGATACTTGACCAGCTCGCGGCTCAGCCCTGCATCCACTCCGGTGTTGAAGGGGGGATGCTGATGGTAATCGTAGAGACGGATCGTCTCCCCCAGAGCCGGGACCGACAACAGTAACCACAACCAAAACCAGACTCTCATCGCACCTCCTTGAGCTGCCTCTGAGTTTGGCACAGAGAATTTGAATGAGAGAACCCGCGACCACCACTCCAGCGCTGCAACCATCTGCCCCTTCCCGCTGGTCTGTCTATATGGTGCGTACAGCCACCGGCCTGCTCTATACCGGGATCAGCACGGATCCGCTGCGCCGCCTGCGCCAGCACCAGAGTGGCAAGGGCTCTCGCGCCCTGCGCGGCAAGGGGCCACTGACGCTGGCGTGGCAACAGGAAGTCGGCGAGAAGGGGGCAGCCCTGCGCATCGAATATCGCCTCAAGCAGCAGCCGAAATCCTTCAAGGAGCAGCTGATCCACAGCCCGGCACTCTGGCAGAGCTGGAGCCCCCAGTGGTTACCCGCAGCCACCCAGCCTTGAGGACGACAGGCAAAAAAAGGCCACTCGATGAGTGGCCGGAAAGGGGAAATCAGGGAGCATCACACAACGTCTTGCACAACCTCAGGCGGGTTAGAGGTAGGTATTGGAACGCTTGCTGCGGTTGCTGATCAGCCAGCAAACCGCCAGCACCAGCAACAACCAGGGGGCCAGCTTGATGATCAGAGCAAGCATGCCGCCCAGCGCCCCAAGCAGCACGAACAGGCCGCTCACCAGCAACATGGCTACCAGGGTAAAACCGGTCAGTGCCATGACCAGCAGCACCACCAGCAAGATGAAAAATTCCAGCATAACTTGCTCCTTATCAGTAACTTGTCTGCCGGCTTGGCAACCCTTCGGTCAATCCAGCCAGCGCTTCAATTCATAACGGGGCGGCATCACCAGCACCGCCAGCAGATAGGCGGCCAGTGCCAGCGGCGGCATCAGGATCAGGGCGAGCAGTGCCACCACCCGCACCGTGACTCTGGAGACCCCCAACCGCCTGGCAATACCAGCGCAGACCCCGGTCAGCTTGCGATGCACCAGATCCTTGGGCCAGGGGCTCATGATTACACCTCCGCCTTCTGGCCTTTGAGGCGAGCCAGCTCGCGCTCGATCTCGTCATTGAGCTCCAGCTCGCGGAACTGGGCCTCCAGCGAGGGATTCTGCCCCAGGGTGGCCGCCTCCAGCTGGGCTTCCAGCTGATCGACCCGGCCCTGAAAACCGTCAAAGCGCGCCATCAGCTCATGCATACGCTGGTTGTCCACCTGAGCGCGGGCACGAATGCGGCTGTGGGCGGTCTGCTCGCGCAAGGTCAGCAGTTTCTGCTTCTCGCGCGCCTCGGTCAGCTTGGCCGCCAGTCGCTCGCTGTCGGCGGTGAGCTGGGCCAGCACCTCGGCCACCCGGGCCTTGTCCTGCTCCAGCTGTTCACATTTTTTGACCTCCGCCAGCTTCTCGGTGAGGGCTGCGCGGGCCAGATCCTCACGTCCCTTCTGGATGGCGAGCTCGGCCTTGGCCGACCACTCCAGGATCTGCGCCTGCAACCCCTGCTGGTGACGCTCCAGCTGCTTCTGTTCGGCAATCACGCGGGCGGCCTGGGTACGCATCTCGACCTGCACCTGCTCCATCTCTTCGATCATCAGGCGCAGCATCTTCTCCGGCTCTTCACTCTTGTCGAGCAGGCTGTGCAGGTTGGCATTTATCACGTCAGTCAGGCGGCTGAATACGCTCATGGTCTGGCTCCTTGTTGATGGGATGGCTATCTCTTCCCATAGCATTACAAGAGCCGTGCCAAGAAAAATTATTGTTGTTTTACATATAGATGGGAATTTAATGAGGAAATTCAAGAAGGGCTTGTTGGTGAGAATAGCCAACCAGGTGGTGATTTTTACCAATAAAAAAGGGAGCCTGTGGCTCCCTTGTCGATTCGTCTGCGATATCCGTCAGGCGGCGTGGCTGTGGCCCAGCTTGCTGTCCAGTTCGGCCAGCTTGGCCTCCATCCGGGCGCGGCAGGTGTCGGAGAGATCGCGAATGCCGCTGGCACCGTGCTCCTTGCTGCAGACCGGGGCCATCACTTCCACCAGCACTTCGCCGTTGTCCCAGCGATTGAGGTCGACCTGACCAAAGTAGCTGGAGCAGACGATGGGTACCACGGGGACTTCAGCCTGTACCGCAGTGTGGAAAGCACCCGCCTTGAACGGCAGCAGGCCACGTCCCTGGGAGCGGGTCCCTTCCGGGAACATCCAGATGGAGGTGCCACGGTTCTTGATACGATCCACCACCTGACCTATGGTGCCGATGGCACGGGAGCGGTTGGAGCGGTCGATCAGCACGTTGCCGGAGAGCCAGAAGATAAGGCCGAACAACGGCAACCAGAGCAGGCTCTTTTTGCCCACGGCCACCACGCCAGGCTGCACCGCACCGGTCACGGTGAAGATGTCGAAGTTGCTCTGGTGGTTGCAGACGTAGACTGCCGGGCCAACCGATTTGACCTCGTCGGCCACCGTCACCTTGACTCGCAGCCCGATCAGCGGGCAAACCGCGTGATACATGCGGGCGAAGACATAGACGTTGTTGGGATGGCGCGGACGAACCAGACAGAGCAGCAGGCCGAACAGGAACCAGAAAATGAGCAGCAGACCAAGCAGCAGCACACGGGCAATTTTGAGCATCGAACACCTCGAGTTTTAACTCGGCGCAGTATACTGATCCCCCTTTTAGCGAACAAGCGTTCGCCAAACAGAACCGACCACCCTCCCCGTCGCGCCACCCACATTGCTGCTCATCAATACGCCGCCGACTTGCCCCACCCGCCATTGGTCGTTAGGATGGCCCCATCTTGATGGACGGGGCGAACATGATGTTGCAACAACGGGTAGCGAAACATCTCCTGCTGCTGGTCTGCCTGCTGGTGCTCAATTGTGCGGCCCAGCCGCTGGCCCGGCTTGCCCTGCTCGATCATGCCCTCAGCTGTCAGGCACTGCCCGTTCCAGGCTCGGCAACGGATCAAGAGGATGCCAAACCGGTCAGCCCGCAGCCCAGCAGCTGCCAGCTCAACGGCAAGTGGCTAAGCGCCGCTACCCTGCTCTACGTCGAACAGCTCTTCTTTGCCGTGGCCGTGCTGATCGCCCTGCTGGCCCCCCTTTGGCGCTACACACCGCCACTGCCCCCTCCCAGAGTCATCTCGCCGCCCGAGCGGCGTCTGCACCTCACCCTGTGCGTCTGGCGGGAATGAGTTCGGCAGCGTTCTTTCGTTAGCTGTCACTCAATTTTTGCGAGACCAAAAAGATGTCGAATCTCTTCAAGGCGGCCCTGCTACTGGGCGGTCTGCTGTGGCAATCCATGGGATTGGCCAGCGACACGGGCTGGCTCACCAGCCCACAGAATGATCACGCCCGGGTACGGCTGCAGGCCGACCGCAGCACGGCAGTTCAGACCCGCATCCTGCTCGATGTCGAGCTGGAGTCGGGCTGGAAAACCTACTGGCACAGCCCGGGAGAAGGGGGCATTGCCCCCCAGATCCTGTGGGACGAGCCGGTCGGAGACTTTCAGTGGCGCTGGCCGGTGCCACGCCACTTCGAGGTAGCCGGGCTCAGCACACAGGGTTATCAGGGGGAGGTGACCTTCCCTCTGAGCCTCAACTACCCCGCCGGCCAACCGCTCAAAGGGACTCTGCGCCTCTCCACCTGTAGCAATGTCTGCATCCTGACCGACTTCCCCTTCACCCTCGCGGTGGATGGTCAGGCTCCGGCCGGTTTCGACTTCGGCTGGGCCAAGGCCATCAGCAACCTGCCCCAACCGCTGCCCGCCGAGACCCGGATCGAGCTCGGTTATCAGCACAACCAACTGCAACTGCGCGCCGAGCGGGCAGAGGGCTGGCAATCACCAGCGCTCTTCATCGACGCTCTGGAGGGTGCCGAGTTTGGCAAACCGGCGCTTGAGGTCGAGGGCAACACCCTGATCGCCCGGGTGCCGGTGAGCGATGGCTGGCAGGGGGATGCGCCGGATCTGCGCGGCCAATCCCTCGGCCTGCTGCTCACCAGCGACGAACAGGCGTGGCAGAGCAAGGGGACGATCGGCGCGCCACTCGCACTGCCCAACCAGAGCCATTCGCTGTTCTGGTTGCTGGGAGCAGCGCTGCTCGGCGGCCTGATCCTCAACCTGATGCCCTGCGTGCTGCCGGTGCTGGCGCTCAAGCTGGGAACTGTGTTGCAACATCAGAAGCGTGAACAGGGAACGGTACGCAAGCAGTTCCTCGCCGCCAGCGCCGGGATCATCGCCTCCTTCTGGGTGCTGGCCGCCATGAGCAGCCTGCTGCGCGCCACGCAAGGGGCCGTCGGCTGGGGCATCCAGTTCCAGAGCGCCGGTTTTATCGGCTTGATGGTGCTAGTCACCCTGCTGTTTTGCGCCAACCTGTTGGGGCTGTTCGAGATCCGCCTGCCCAGCGCCCTCAGCACCCGCCTCGCCACCAGCGGCGGCAACGGCCTCGGCGGTCACTTCCTGCAGGGGAGCTTCGCCACTCTGCTGGCGACCCCCTGCTCGGCCCCCTTCCTCGGCACCGCGGTGGCCTTTGCGCTGGCGGCGCCACTTGGCCAGCTCTGGCTGATCTTCACGGCATTGGGAATTGGCATGAGCCTGCCCTGGCTGCTGGTGGCAGCCCTGCCACGGCTCGCCCTCTGGCTGCCGAAACCAGGGCGCTGGATGAACCATCTGCGCATCCTGCTCGGCCTGATGATGCTGGGCTCCAGCCTCTGGCTCACCAGCCTGCTCGACAACCATCTCGGCAGCTATGCCACCGGCTGGCTGATGGTTGCCATGCTGCTGGCACTGCTGGCTGGCATCATCTGGCGTTACGGCATGCGCGGCTTCACGCTGGCGATCGCCCTTACCGCCCTGATTGGCAGCCCCCTGCTGCTGAGCGGCGCCTTTAGCGCGCAGGGCTCGGCCAGCGTTGACAAGGTGGTCTGGCAGCCGCTCTCCGAACGCGCCATCACAGATGCGCTGGCCCAGAACAAACGGGTCTTTATCGATGTCACCGCCGACTGGTGCGTTACCTGCAAGGCCAACAAATACAACGTGTTGCTGCGCGATGAGGTACAACAGGCCCTCTCGGCCCCCGATGTGGTGGCCCTGCGCGGCGATTGGAGCAAACCAAGCGACACCATCGCCGCCTTCCTGCGTAAGCGGGGTGCGGCAGCCGTCCCCTTCAACCAGATTTACGGCCCGGAGTGGCCGCAGGGGGTCACGCTGTCACCCCTGCTCGACAAGGACGATCTGCTGACCACATTGCACAAGGCTGGCCTGCTTCAGGCTGGCACCACCCGATTTTAAGGAGTAATCATGAAACCGACTCTGAGCGCCCTGACCCTGCTGGCCTCCCTTTCTGCAACCCTGCTGGCCCCGGCCCTGCACGCCGCCCCTTTCACCCCGGAGCAGGAGGCGCGCATCAAGGAGCTGATCCGCGAGACCCTGATCGCCAACCCCAAGATCCTCGACGAGGCCGCCGAATCCTGGGAGAAACAGAACGCGGCAGCCCAGGAGGCGCAGCTTGGCAACTTCATCAAGGGCAACAAGGATGTGCTGTTCAACAGCGCCACCAGCCCGCGTCTGGGAGCCAAAAACCCCAAGCTGACGCTGGTGCTGTTCACCGACTACAACTGCCCCTACTGCAAGCAGTTCGATCCCCAGCTGACCAAGCTGCTCAAGGCCTATCCGGACGATCTGGGGCTGGTGATCAAGCTGCTGCCGTTCAAGGGGCAGACCTCCGCCAAGGCGGCCCAATACAGCCTGACCCTGTGGCAGCAAGATCCCACCCGCTTCCTCACCCTGCACGACAAGCTGATGAGCAAGCAGGGGATGCTGACCGAGGCGGACATCAACAAGGCGCTGGCCTCCACCGGCAACACCGCGCTCAAACCGGCCGCCAAGGCGACCGAGGAGCTGCGCAACAGCCTGCGCATCGGCACCATTCTGGGGGTACAGGGCACACCGGCGACGCTTATCGGCAACCAGCTGGTACCGGGCGCCATCCCCTATGAGGAGCTGGAGCAACTAGTGCAGGCCGAACTGGCCAAGCAGGGGTAAAGGATGACCACCAATCCTCAACCCCGCTGGCGCCGCTGGGGCAAGGAGGCGCTCTGGCTGCTGCTGATGGCGCTGATCATCTCGACCCTGCTCGATCTGTGGCGCAGCCCAACCCTGCCAGAGGGGGCGATGAGCGCCCCCGTCACCCTGCAGGATGGCAGCAGCACGGATCTCGCTACCTTAAGCCAAGGCAAGCCACTGCTGGTCTACTACTGGGCCAGCTGGTGCGGGGTGTGCCGTTTCACCACCCCGGCGGTACAGCAGCTCTGGCAAGAGGGGGAAAACGTGCTGACGGTGGCGCTGCGCTCCGGCAATTCGGAGCAGTTAGCCAAGGGGATGAGCAAGAAGGGGCTCACCTTCCCGACCCACAACGACGAGTCGGGAGCGCTGGCCGCCAAGTGGCAGGTAGGGGTCACCCCGACTTTCCTCGTCATCAGGGATGGGACGCTTGTGAGCAGCACCACCGGCTGGAGCTCGAAGTGGGGCTTGCAGTTGCGGCTCTGGTGGGCATCGCTCTAGCCACGCACCTTCGTTGCCTGCAACAGGGCCATCCCACCGGATGGCCCTTTTTTATGCCGACATATTTATCCCGACATCAGACGGGGAGCTGCATCCCGCGCACCTGCTCCAACAGGGCGGTCACCGCTGCCGAGCGCAGCGCATCGGGGGCGTAGCAGAGCCCCACCCGCCGCTTGAAGGAAGAGGCCGCCAGCTCGGTGACTGTACAACCGGGCGGGCAAAGCGAACGGGGCAACCAGCCGATCCCCGCCCCGGCGGCCACCATAGTCGCCGCCAGTCGCAGCGACCCAGCCCGCCGTGGATAGATCGGCGCCTGATTGCCGAGAATAGCGATCAGCCGCAGGTGGGAGTCGTGGCGCGGGCAGGTGACCCAGGGTTCATCCGCCAACGCTGTCGGGGTGAGCGCCCCCTTGCCCGCCAGCGGGTGATCCGGCGGCAGCACCAGTACAAACTCCTCCTCCAGCAGGGGGATAAAGAGCTCGTCACCACAGCGCAGGGATTCACACCCCAGCCGCACATCGCCACAGCAGCCCTCCTCCAGAGTCAGCAGGATCTCCTCGTGGGCGAGCGCCCCTTGCACCAGCGTCCCCACCACGCCATCACCCAGATCCGCCTCAATCCCCACCGTCAGCTCGAGGCAGGGGGAGGTTTCACGAAACTCGCGGGCGAGGGAGTCGGTATCGGCGATCAGCCGCTTGGCGCGGGGATAGAGCCGGTGCGCCGCTTCGGTCCCCTCAACCCCGCGCGCCTGCCGCACAAACAGGGTCACCCCCAGCTCATCCTCCAGCGTTTTGATGGTGGTGGAGAGGGTCGGCTGGGTAATGAAGAGGCGGGTGGCCGCCACCGTGATGTTGCGCTCCTCGAAGACAGCCACAAACGCACGCAGGGTTCGCACATCCATAGAATTCACCTATACCAGACAGTCATAAAAGCCATTTTTCACGGCGACACGGGGCAAATATAGTGGCTTACCTGCCACAAGGCATCCCAATTCTCTATATCAGCGTCTATCAACACCGTCAGGAGCCATCATGCGCCATCTCTCTGTCATCGGCCTCGGGGCCATGGGCTCCGCCCTCGCCACCACCTTGCTCAAGGCGGGCCATCCGGTCACCGTCTGGAATCGCAGCGCCGCCAAGGCCGCCCCGCTGCAAGCGCTGGGCGCGACTCTCGCCCCCTCGGTTGGCGCGGCTATTGCCGCAAGCGATATGACCCTTGTCTGCGTCGATAACTACGCCGTCAGCCAGCAGTTGCTGGATGAGGCGAGCGATGCGGTGGCGGGCAAGCTGCTGGTGCAGCTCTCTACCGGCAGCCCGCAGGGGGCCAGAGCGCTGGAGAGCTGGAGCCATGCCCGCGGCGCCCGTTATCTCGATGGCGCCATCCTCTGCTTCCCGGATCAGATCGGCACCAGCGATGCCAGCATCATCTGCTCGGGGGCCATCGCTGCCTTTAGCGAGGCCGAGCCGGTGCTGCGCCTGCTCGCCCCCACCCTCGACCATGTGGCAGAGGCGGTGGGCGCCGCCGCGGCGCAAGATTGTGCCGTCGCAGCCTACTTTGCCGGTGGCCTGCTCGGTGCCCTGCACGGCGCGCTGATCTGCGAGGCGGAAGGGTTGCCGGTGGCCAAGGTGTGCGCCCAGTTCAGCGAGCTGTCGCCGATTTTGGGGGGCGATGTGGCCCACCTTGGCAAGACGCTGGCGAGCGGCGATTTCGATCACCCCTACGCCAGCCTGAAAACCTGGAGCGCCGCCATCAGCCGCCTCGCCGGTCACGCCACCGATGCCGGGATCGACAGCCGCTTCCCGCGCTTTGCCGCCGATCTGTTTGAGGAAGGGGTGGCGCAAGGGTTTGGTCAGCAGGAGGTGTCGGCCCTCATCAAGGTGCTGCGGGCGCGCAATGGAGCGGCACAATGAACGAGCTGACCAACCACACCCCAATTGCACTGGTCACCGGCGCCGCTGGCGGGATTGGCCGCCAGCTCTGTATCGGACTGGCCGAGGCGGGTTATCGGGTGATCGCCACCGATCTGGCCCCTCACGCTTTTGACCATCCCGAGATCCACTTTCACCCCCTCGATCTGCGCGATGAGCAGGCCATCGAACGCCTCTTTGCCGAGGTGCGTGCGCAGCATGGTGGCATCCACTTGCTGATCAACAACGGCGCCATCAGCAAGTTCCACACCCGCTTCGAGGCTCTGAGCGCAGCCCAGTTCGATCAGGTGATGACGGTCAATGTGCGCGGCGCCATGCTCTGCGCCCGCGCCTTTGTGCAGGCCAACCGCGGGTTGCCCTATGGTCGCATCATCAATATCGCCTCCACCCGCTGGCAGCAGAACGAACCGGGTTGGGATGCCTACGGCGCCTCCAAGGGGGCGCTGGTCGCTCTCACCCAGTCCCTCGCCAACTCGCTGGCCGACTACCCCGTCACGGTCAATGCCATCAGTCCGGGCTGGATCCAGGCGGAGGATTACCACACCCTGACCGAGGCGGATCACCGCCAGCACCCGAGCGGCCGGGTCGGGCGCCCCGACGACATCACCCGCGCCTGCCTCTTTCTGGCGGATCCCCGCAACGACTTTATCAACGGCGCCAATCTGGTGGTCGATGGCGGGATGAGCAAGAAGATGATCTACCACACCTCCGCCTCCTTCTGGGAGGAGTAACCCCTGCGGCGGCAGCCCGATTTGCGCTGCCGCAGCCATCTCACCCCACACTCGCCCCTGACCATTTTTTCATCGCCTTCCCGTGCCCGCCCCTTGCACTGGCCAGACCGACTGGCAACAATAGGCACTCAACTGACCCCTCTTCATTTCGCCCGTTAATTGATCGCCCAACTCATCGCGTTGGCGGGCTGTTTCCGTTAAAATGACGGGTTTTTGCCGTGCCTGGTTTGCCAATCCCCACCATCAGGCACTCGCAGCGTGAATCCTATGATGCCAGTGATGCAGGATCTGCCATGAACAACTACTTTCGGGTGCTGGGCGTCAAGTCCAACGCCAGCGAAAACGACATCAAGAAAGCCTATCGTCGGCTGTCGAACCAGTACCACCCCGACAAGCTGCACGGGGCCAGTGAAGAAGAGAAAGAGCAGGCAGCCATCAAGCTGCACCAGGTAAAGCAGGCCTATGAAGTGCTGTCCGATCCGAAACAGCGGGCCGCCTTTATCAAGGATTTCAACAACGTCATCGTGACCGACCCCACCTCCGCCATGCAGGAGATGTGGGATCAGTTCTACCCCTGAAACAGCAGGCAGAAAGAGCAACTATGCAAAAGAGATGGGACCAGGCGCGGCTCAAGTCGCTGCAAAGCGATGCCAGCGAAAACATCGAATCCTACCGGGATCAGGACGACCCCAAGGGGCTGGAACAGTTCACCGACCAGATGAAGAGCCTGCTGCTGGCCGATATGAGCATGCTGGAGTTTATGCCCGAGTATCTGCCGCTGGCCCTCTATGGCCGGGTGCAGTTCCCGGCCAAGGCCAAGTCGCAGTGGAACAAGTGGCTCGCCAGCGGCGAGCAGCCGAGCTGGGACGAGTTCAAGGTGAGCGTCGGCTTCAACAACGCCGCCCTGCCGCTGGTCAAGGCGGTGCGGGCCCAGAGCGAAGATCAGCTGATGGAAGCCTGCGCCGTGCTGTTCCTGCTCGACAACCCGCTACCGCGCGGTAGCCACCGCGGCGATGACGACTATGAGCTGCGCGACGAAGAAGATGAAGACGGGGAAGATGCCGACGCCGACTACCACGGCGGCAGTGACCGCTATGGTGATGACGACGGCGATCAGGATATGTACGACGAAGTCCGTTTCTAATTGGGGCAAGGCATGAGCAACAGTCTGATAGAAATTACCGCCATCGAGATCAAAGAGCTGGCCGTTATCGAGCCGAAGCAGGCCAGCGAGAAGTTCGAGCTGATCGCCAAGACCATGTCTGACGACCAGCTGGCAGAAGTGATTGAAAACATTGATATCGTTACCCTGACCCAGATTAACGGCCAGCACGACATCTCCTTCCCCTCCATCATCTCCGAGCTGATGACCCCGGAGCGGATCCGCGACATCGTCTGCCAGCAGCCGCTCTATTGGGAAGAGGCGATCAAGAACAACGCCGACGAGCTGCAACAGCACACCTTCGACTTCCTCAACTACCTGATCCGCACCCAGGATAGCGAAGCCAAGCAGCGCGAGATCCTCGAGTGCGTGGCCGAAGATCCGGCCGGTCTCTTCTACCTCGCCATCCCCTTTATCGAATTCTATCGTGGCGATCGCTATGAAGAGGACGAAGGCTATCGCGACGTGCTGCACGCCGAAGAGGAAGACCTCGAAGAGTCCCTGCGCTACAGCGAGCGCCAGCAGGCCGAAGACAGCCACGACTACGCGCTGGACGACCCGCGCAGCCTCTTGATGCTCATTCGCGAGCTGGCCCCCGAGGTGGAGAAAGCCATCAAGGCGCTGCTGCGCAACGAGCACTCCAGCTGGGACGGCATCATCAACAAGTTTGCCGCCGAGCTGGTGATGCAGGCCAAAGAGAAGAACAAGGTCGAGGAAGACGAGTACGGCGACGTCGACGACATGTTCAGCTTTCTGGATTAAGGAGCCCATTCATGCAGTTAGTCATTCGCGATGCCAACCAGGGCCCCTTTCTGACCCAGGTGCTGCGCTTTGGCCGCGACAACGAACTCTTGAGTCAGCAACAGCTCGCCGCCATCAAGGGCAAGGCGGTGCTGATGAGCCTCAAATTCGCCGACAAGTACTACAACAAGTACAAGATGCACCTGCTGGAGCAGGCGGCCCACGACGTCATCGGCGTGGTGAGCCTCGGCCTGCAGGAGCTCTCGGCGCGTGATCCGGCCAAGGCGCTGGCGCTGTTGCAGGCGCCGGAAGGCCCCATCAAGCCGTTCCAGAAGGGCTGGTCGATGCTCATTACCGTCAGCCCCAAGCAGGCTGGCAACAGCCTCTACGGTGACGTTGATGCCCGCCTGCTGGACAAGATCTCGAGCCCGCCCGATGTGGAGGAGTGGCAAGGGTGGCAGGAGTACGAGAAGGCGCTGAGCGAGCACAACAAGAGCCGCCTGATGGAGCTCATCGACCAGCACTTCTTCGCCTGCGAGAGCGACCACCCCACCATGGAGGACAAGCTGGCCGAAGCGCTGCTCTACCGCATCCTCTGTGGCAAGGGCAGTGGCGCCGCCCCGCTCAAGGTGAAGCAGGATCTCAAGCGCAAACTGGCGCGGGAGATTGAGCTCGACGAGAGCTGGTATGACACCGACTACCTCGCCGCCCAGCTCGCCCTGATGCTGAATGCGCTACCCGCCGACATGGCCGCCGCCCTGCGTCAGGAGCTGAGCCCAGGCTTTGTGCCCAACCTGCTGCACACCCTCGGCTTTGTGCGCCAGTACCAGCTGCTGCAAAAAGAGAACGCCTCGCCGGAGAAGCTCGACAACATCGAGATGCGCGCCGGTCTCAAGCACCCGCTGCTCGGCTGGTCGCTCTACCACAACTTCTAGGGCGCGCTTCGCCGCCTCTGTTGTTGCCCCCAATGTGGGATAACCCAACGCCCGGCCCGCCGGGCGTTGTTATATCCGGGATGCTCCCCTCACCCTGACCCTCTCCCAAAGTGAGAGGGGAAAAAACGCAAACTCCCTCGGGCTGCCGAGCAACACATGGGGCGCACCAAGCGCAGCGCATTGCACCGGCAATCTGGGGAACAGATCAGTGGTGCAATTCACTCTGTTCATTGCCCTCTGTGGCTCTTGTCACTGCGCAGGGCCATACGCCAATCCCGGATAATTATTCACTCAAAGGGTGAAACTGAATAAATAAGCTACCACTCAACATGTCGGCGGCGATGGCGAAAAGGCAGCCAAAAGCGGGATGGCGATCTCACTATTAAATCAGTCAAGGCCCAAAAAGGCTCCATTCAACCCCAACAACTCTGATACCTACCCGGCCAGCGCCCGCTTTTCAGCAGTCAAAACCGCATAAAAAACCGGAATAGATCAATAAAAGACAATTAATCTCGCCAGATTAAATTTCAGGTATGGCTATTTGCACCGCTTGGCCGCTAAATGACAGACCGGCCTTCAGACCAGCATGGAAGCGCACAAGGCTAGCCGGCAGCAGACCGGTACGCTCTCAGGACGAGTTATGACTTTCTTCTCTCACAGGAGACAGACCGTGAGCGCTTCGAATCAACATCCCACCATTCCCCCCGGCTCCGGGGCGCTGTTCTTTATCCAGACCTTCTCGACCCTGGGGTTTGCCGTGCTCTACTCCACGCTGGTGCTCTACGCCACCAAGCGGCTCGGCTTCAGTGAATCCCAGGCCAACGCCATGATGGGGGTCTTCGGGGCCTTCAACTATGGCCTGCACCTGTTTGGCGGTTATCTCGGCGGACGCTACCTCAGCAACCGCAACCTGTTCGTGATGGGGATGGTGCTGCAGGTGATCGGCTGCTACTTCATCGCCGAGATGGGGATCACCGGCCTCTACTGGGGACTCGCCATGTTCCTCACCGGCAGCGGCCTCAACGTCACCTGCCTCAACATGATGCTGACCCAGCGCTTCGCCCCGGATGATCACCGCCGCGAGAGCGCCTTCCTGTGGAACTACGCCGGGATGAATCTGGGCTTCTTTATCGGCTTCACGGTGGCGGGCTACTTCCAGCTCACCGAGGATTACCGCACCCTGTTCCTGTTTGCGACGCTGGGCAACATCATCGCCATCATCGCCACCTTCGCCTGCTGGCCGATTCTGGCGGATATCAGCACCCCGCTGCGCCATATCAAGGGGCGTGGTTTCTATCTGCGAATGCTCGGTGGCCTCGCCATTCTGGCCATGCTGGTACCGGCGCTACGTCTGCTGCTGACCCACGCCAGCTTTAGCGGCAGCTTCGTGCTGATCCTGGGGGCCGTGGTGCTGGTGCTGCTCTGCGTGATGACAGCCCGCCATCCGGACGCCGCCGAGCGCAGCCGCATGGTGGCCTATCTGATCCTCGCCCTCGGCTCCCTGATCTTCTGGTCGCTCTACCAGCTGGCCCCCATGGGGCTGATGCTCTTCTCCGAGCACAACATCAACCTCAACGTGTTCGGGCTGCGGGTCGCCCCCCAGTGGATCCAGAACATCAACACTATCGTCATCGTCATCGGTGGCCCCTTGATGGCGCTGCTGTTCAAGCGACTGCGCGAACAGGGGTGGAATATCGACATCCCCTCCCAGTTTGCCGCCTCCCTGTTCTGCATGGGGCTCGGCATGCTGGTGCTGCCGATCGGTATCCATCTGGCGGGTGCCGATGGACTGGTCGCCTTCAAGTGGATCGCCATCAGCTATGTACTGCAGAGTTTTGGCGAGCTGCTGATCTCCCCCATCGGTTACGCCATGATTGGCAAGCTGGCCCCCGCCAGCCTGCAAGGCTTGATGATGGGCTGCTGGATGATGGTGACCGGCGTCGCCTCTGTGCTGGCGGGCTATGTCTCCGGCGCCATGCCACAAAATATCGGCAGCACCCCGGCCGCAACCAACCCGGGCTACAGCTCGGTGTTCAATATGCTCGGCTGGGGCTCGCTGGCAGGCGGCGTGGTGTTGCTACTGCTGGTGCCCCGCCTGCGCCAGCTGATCGCCGCCAAAATCACCCCGCCACCGGCGGCGACAGCCATTCCTCTCTAATCGTGCTCGGGCCAGCCATTTCAGTGGCCCCTGCCAGTGCGAACGGTTAAATCAGCAACGCGGCTGATCATGCAAAGGGCCCCGCCATCATGGATGGCGGGGCCCTTCTTGTTTGGTGGGATGGATGACCCTCATCTGGCTGGCGAGCCCCCGTTTAGGCTTCGTCAATCAAGCCTATTTCCCTACCGGTCTCGTTTCTCAAACATCCGATTTGGGGTTCCCAAACGCAGCAGCTTGAGCAATCGATATAGAAAAAGTGGCTGAATAATCGTCAACACTATGGTTAGCCAAGCCAATAGGGTTATGTTGCCAAGGTGACCATCGACATTTGTTAAAATCATCGAAGAGACGATGGCAGCCGAGCCACTGAATATATGTTGAAAAACATTTTGTAATGACATGAATCCCGCCCTTTCCCAAGGCGCTGCTACTTGACTATTAACAGCAGCAACGGTGATCGTTCGGGTCGATGTAACCACCATGAATAACGTGAAAATCACTATGGTCGGCAACCAAGGCTCATGCAAAAAACCATCCCAAACAACGGCTATCGTCAATGCCCCCATCAAAATCGTCACTTTCATTGCGCCAAAACGGTCAATAAACAATCCACCAAGCTGCATTGAAAACAGGCTAAAAATGCCGCCCATGACATAGTAATGACTCATATCGCCGCGAGGGACATCAAGGTTAAATTGAAAATAAGCAGCTATGTTGGGAACAATAAGGAAGGTGCTGAAAATTGCCAACCCAATTGCCATAAACGCATTCAACACCACAGGTCGCTTCAACATTTCAATGGATGAAAAAGCCTTCTGGTTCAATCCCAAGTGGGCCGTCATTCCAGGCAGCCTTGCATACACCACCACGCAGACACACAATCCAAAGCCACCTAAAACATAGAAAGGTGCACTCCATCCTTTTAACATTGCCAGCTCCAATCCCAACGGCACACCGGCAATCGCTGACAACGAAAATGCCCCCATCACGATGGCCATCGCTCGGCCACGTTGCTCTACAGGCGTGGCATCCACAACGATCGCCAGAGCAATGGATGTTGCAGGGCCAGCAAACATACCGGCCAGCAAGCGGGTAAAGAATAGACTTTCCATATTCCATGCCAATGCACAGGCCCAAGTGGATAGCGAGATCCCCAACAATGTGATCAGTGCGACATGCTTTCTATCAAATCGGTCGAGATATCTGGCACATAACAACGATGATAGTGCTGCGGCCAGTGCATACCCACCACCTAAATATCCTATATAGGTTGGACTTATATTTAGTGCGCGAGATAAATCAGGCCCAAGCGGCATAATCATCATAAAATCAAGCGCACTGACCAATTGAATCAATGCGGCCAACCAAACAACGTTAAAATCCATAACCGAACTATTGTTGTGAGTTTTTTTACCCACATTATTTTTATATAGCATCATGGTGTTTACTCTCAATCTTTGGAGATAAAAAGTATACCCACTATCACATTTTAATTTTATTCGTTAAAATGGCATGGATTGTTATCAGATTAGGGATAATCAATGCGTACCGGCATGGAATTGAATGCGCTGAAAATTTTCATTGCAGTGGTTGAAAACAGCAGTTTTGTCGGGGCATCTAAAACCCTTCAAATCCCCACCTCAAATGTGAGCCGCAGTATTTCTCAATTGGAAGAAGCCTTGAACCTTCAACTGATTGAACGCTCAACCCGCCATATGAAGCTCACACAATCAGGGCAACTGCTCTATACCCGAGTAAAACCACTGCTGGAATCACTGGAGCAAACCGAGGCTGAATTGACATCACAGCAGATTCAGCTGAAAGGGCCATTACGCATCTGCATCCCCAATGAGGCTGGGCCAAAACTGCTCGGTACAGCCATTGCCGACTTTGCCTGCCAGCATCCTGAAATAACGATCAGCTGCATTACCAATCTATCCGGACTTGAATCATTAAGAGAGGATTTGGACATGGCAATCATCATTCACAGAGGCAAGATGGATGACTGCGATTACATAGCCAGCCATTTGGCCACCATTCCCTGTACTGTTGTTGGCTCCCCGTCATTGATCCAGAAGTGGGGACTTCCCAACCACACATCACAACTCAAAACTCTCCCCTGCATAACAACGGTGAGCGCTCTGAAAGGGATGCCTTGGCAATTTACTCGCACGAACAGTGAATTTTCCACCATTCAGGTGAATGAACACTACCGGGTCAATAGTGGCGAACTGGCGTTAAAAGCAGCAATAGCCGGTGTAGGTTTTGCCATTCTTGCCAAAGTGTCTTGTCAAGAGTTTATTGATGATGGCAGCTTGGTTGAAATTGAACTTGATCTACCCGCCGCCCCATTGCAGTTGTTTGCTGTTTATGCGAACCGCCAATATCTACCGGCTAAAACACGTGTATTTCTTGAGTTTATACGACAAAATATTATGAGCTATCAGTAGCTAAAACCAGCAAAGCCTCAACAGGTCAGACTGACTTTCAAGATATCAAAAAGGTGAGCTTACCAGATTTTATCATTCGCAAAAGTTTGATTGCGCTTCACTAATCAAAACTATGGCCTACATACAAATAAATTAGTGTTCAAGCCAACGATTTAAAAAATTAACAGTGAACATAACAGATAATGAACAAAGCAATACTTTATTTAATTCACTAACACCAAAGTAATTAGCAGTCATACCAGCAAGGAGACCCGAGGTAATAACGCCCACCATTCGTAAAATATTTTTCATTCAGTCATCTCATATGTATTATTTTTTGGAACACGACTAATATCACAGCGGATCCCAAACCTTTCATTTGAGAACAAAAGTGTATCAAATGAGCCCCC
>NZ_JBFOCM010000036.1:0-75938 GCF_040907825.1 Aeromonas sp. s7(2024) | reverse complement strand
CAAACTCAACAGCTTATTGATAACTACTCTCATCAAAGTACCGCTAAGATGGCTGAGACTGATTACTATGCGACCAGAGTGTAGGGTCGATTAGCGAAGCGTAATCGTCCACACCGCAATCCCGGTGGCGATGGACATAGAGAAGAGATCTGCTGGAACACCGGCAGAATTACGGCAACCGGTTTTCGCGATCGTCTGATGACGCTTCGCTAATCAGACCTACGGGCTTCCCCTCACCCTGACCCTCTCCCAAGGGGAGAGGGGATCAGCGTCTGCCAACCTGTAGTCGTAGCTGTCACGCATTCCAAAATTGCTGTGGTCTGGGTTCCCTTCTCCCCTTACGGGAGAAGGGTCGGGGATGAGGGGAGCAAACCATCGACATGCAGCAAAACGTTACAGAAAACAGAGAGAAGTAGGGTCGATTAGCGAAGCGTAATCGTCCGCACCGCAATCTCGATGGCTATGGACATAGAGAAGAGATCTGCTGGCGTACCAGCAGAATAGCGGCAACCTGTTTTCGCGATCGTCTGATTACGCTTCGCTAATCAGGCCTAAGGCCCTGGAGCACTACAACACCCAGCAGCCACATCAGGGCAGGATGATGGAGGGTAAAACCCCGTACAGCATGTTCAAAAAGGATCTGAAATTGATTCCGAAAGAAGTGCGCTCTAAAGTAGCGTAAACAAGACACCGGTTTGAAGCCGGTGTCAGGTGATAACTAGAGCTGTACAAAAGGTGGGAGCCCAAACATCTATCACTGATAGTATGGCTGACTTTGTGAATGCGATTGTGTTGTGATTCCAACAGTAGTGGTAAGATGAACATCAACCACGTCTATAAATTCATTATTTGTGGCCAACCAGTCTCACAAATTGGACTAGTTTTTATTTATCATAAAACTCCATTTCTTAGAACGAATATCTATCATTTAAATTTAGGGATTATAATATGAAAAAAATTTTATTGGCTGCAATGATAATTAGTTCGCATTCTTTTGCTAACACCGCATATGTACCTTTCAATAGTAAATCTTCCGTAGGGAATCAGTCTTCAAGAACCTGCTTCTATATGACAAACATTGCAGATGTTGATGTAGATGCCACTTTTAGAACATTTAAAGAAGATGGTGTTGAATACTTGGGGGAAATTGTTTCAAATAAATATATTATTGCTTTGAACACCCCATTCAAATTATCACCAAAACAAACGGCAAGTTTTTGCCTACCACCGAAAGCCCCTAGTTTTGAAGGGTCTGGACAAATCGATGTTGTAGCCTCTGATGGTATCGGAAGAGGGCAACTCATGGTTGCTCAAGGTCATTTCCTAATATATCTTTCCGGTAGCAATGCAACAACTTCCACCATCGTCATAAATGGCGGAATGCCATTCTAAACACAATGGAATATATATATAAAGGGCGCTTTCGCGCCCTTCTATATTAATTACCCTTCCTGATTTTCCCCGGCTGCCGGCTCGGCACCGGCGGCGGGTTCAATCTCGATACGATCAACCCGCTGCAAACCGCGGGGCAGCTTGGCGCCGCGACGGCCGCGCTCGCCGCGGTAGTAGTCAAGGTCAGATGGCTTAAGAGTGAGCTTGCGCTTGCCGGCAAACAGGGTGACCGACTGGCCCTGCGGGATCACCGCGGCCATCACCACAAACTCCTCCCGTGCTTTCACCCGAGCCGACGGAATGCTGATGAGCTTGTTGCCCTTGCCTTTGCCGAGTACCGGCAAGGTGTTGAGCGGGAACAGCAGCATGCGCCCTTCGTTGGATATGGCCATGCAGAGATCGGTCTCCGGCGAGCCGATCTTCTGGGGTGCCATCACCAGACCCCCTTCCGGCACGGTGAGCAGCGCCTTGCCGTTCTTGTTCTTGCCGATGAGATCGTCATAGGTGCAGACAAAGCCGTAACCGGCGTCGCTGGCGATCAGATACGGCTCGCCTTCGTTGCCCATCACCAGATGGCGCACCTCTTCCCCTGCCCCCAGCGCAAAGCGGCCGGTGAGCGGTTCGCCCTGACTTCGCGCCGATGGCAAGGTGTGAGATTCGAGGGCGTAAGTTCGGCCCAACGTGGAGAGGAACACCGCCTGCTGGTTGCTGCGGCCACAGGCGTGGGCCAGATAGCTGTCCCCCGCCTTGTAGGAGAGCCCCGCCACATCCACGTCGTGGCCCTTGGCGGCGCGCACCCACCCCTTGTCGGAGAGGATGACGGTGACCGGTTCGCTGGGAATAAGCTCCTTCTCGGTCAGCGCCACGGCGGTAGCACGCTCCACCAGCGGGGTGCGGCGATCGTCGCCGTACTTCTCGGCATCGGCCAGCAGCTCTTTCTTGAGCAGGGTATTGAGACGGCGCTCGGAGCCCAGAATGAGCTCCAGCTTGTCGCGCTCTTCGGCCAGTTCGTTCTGTTCGGCGCGCAGCTTGAACTCTTCGAGCTTGGCCAGATGGCGCAGTTTCAGCTCGAGGATCGCTTCGGCCTGGGTCTCGGTAATGTTGAAGCGCTCCACCATCACCTTGCCCGGCTCATCCTCGGTACGGATGATCTCGATCACCTCGTCGATGTTGAGGTAGGCGATCAGCAAGCCTTCAAGGATGTGCAGGCGAGCCAGCACCTTGTCGAGGCGGAACTGCAGACGGCGACGCACTGTCTCGCGGCGGAACTGGATCCACTCGCTGAGGATGGTCTTGAGGCACTTCACCTGCGGCCGGTTGTCGAGGCCGAGGATGTTGAGGTTGACCCGGTAGTTCTTCTCCAGATCCGTGGTGGCGAACAGGTGGGCCATCAGCCCCTCCACATCCACCCGGTTGGAGCGCGGCACGATCACCAGACGGGTCGGGTTCTCGTGGTCCGATTCATCCCGCAGATCGGTGACCATCGGCAGCTTTTTCGCCACCATCTGGGCGGCGATCTGCTCCATGATCTTGGCGCCGGAGGCCTGATGGGGCAGCGCTGTGATGACGATGTCGCCATCCTCCTCGCTCCAGACCGCCCGCTGCTTGATGGAGCCCTTGCCGGTCTCGTAGATTTTGCGGATATCGTCGCGCGGGGTGATGATCTCGGCGTTGGTCGGGTAGTCCGGCCCCTGAATGTGCTGCATCAACACATCGAGCCCCGCATTGGGGTTATCGAGCAGCTCGGCACAGGCGTAGGCCACTTCCCGCGCGTTGTGGGGCGGGATATCGGTCGCCATGCCCACCGCGATACCGGTCACCCCATTGAGCAGGATGTGCGGCAGGCGGGCAGGAAGTACCACCGGCTCCTTCATGGTGCCGTCGAAGTTCGGCGTCCACTCCACCGTGCCTTGCCCCAACTCGGAGAGCAGCAGCTCGGAGAAGCGGGACAGGCGCGCTTCGGTATAACGCATGGCGGCGAAGGATTTGGGATCGTCCGGCGCACCCCAGTTGCCCTGACCGTCCACCAGCGGGTAGCGGTAGGAGAAGGGCTGGGCCATCAGCACCATGGCTTCATAACAGGCGATGTCGCCGTGGGGGTGGTACTTACCCAGCACGTCACCCACGGTACGGGCGGACTTCTTGTGCTTGGAGAGCGCCGACAACCCCAGTTCGCTCATGGCGTAGATAATTCGCCGCTGCACCGGTTTGAGGCCGTCGCCGATATGCGGCAAGGCCCGATCCATGATGACGTACATGGAGTAGTTCAAGTAAGCCTGTTCGGTAAAGGTGCGCATTGGCTGGCGCTCTACCCCGTCCAGACTGAGCTCGATAGCATCACTCATATGTTTTTCTCTTGCTATGGCGCGCCCTAGGAGGGCACGCCTGAAATGCGGGTCGGCAGGTGACCGACGGCTTAGATGATGGCGAGGTTGCCCTTCTCTTCCAGCCATTCGCGGCGATCGCTCGCCCGCTTCTTGGCCAGCAGCATGTCCATCAGCTGCAGGGTCTCGTCAGCCGCATCCCCTTCGCTCTCTCCTGCCGGCTCCATGGTGAGCTGCACCAGACGGCGGGTGTTGGGATCCATGGTGGTTTCCCGCAGCTGTTTCGGGTTCATCTCACCCAGACCCTTGAATCGGGTCACCATCACCTTGCCTTTCTTCTTCTCGGCCTCGACCCGCTGCAACACGCCGTTCTTCTCGTCCTCGTCGAGGGCGTAGTAGACCTCTTTACCGATATCGATCCGGTAGAGGGGCGGCATGGCGACATAGACGTGGCCCTTCTCCACCAGCGTGCGGAAGTGCTTCACAAACAGGGCGCATAGCAGAGTGGCGATGTGCAGACCGTCCGAGTCAGCATCCGCGAGGATGCACACCTTGCCGTAGCGCAGGCCGCTAAGATCCTCGGAGTCGGGGTCAAGCCCGATGGCTACCGAGATATCGTGCACCTCCTGCGAGGCGAGCACCTGACCGGCCTCCACCTCCCAGGTGTTCAGGATCTTGCCGCGCAGCGGCATGATGGCCTGAAACTCGCGATCCCGCGCCTGCTTGGCACTGCCGCCCGCAGAGTCACCCTCCACCAGGAACAGCTCCCCCTGCATGGGGTCGGCGCAGTTACAGTCAGTCAACTTGCCGGGCAGCGCCGGGCCTTGGGTAATCTTCTTGCGCACCACCGTCTTGGCGGCGCGCATCCGGCGCTGGGCGCTGGAGATACAGATCTCGGCGATCTGCTCCGCCAGCTCGGTGTTGCTGTTCAGATAGAGGCTGAAGGCATCCTTCACCACGCCGGAGACGAACGCAGAGCTCTGGCGGGAGGAGAGGCGCTCCTTGGTCTGACCGGCGAACTGCGGATCCTGCATCTTGATGGAGAGGATGTAGGCGCAGCGATCCCAGATATCTTCCGGAGTCAGCTTGACCCCGCGCGGCAACAGGTTGCGGAACTCGCAGAACTCGCGCATGGCGTCGAGCAGCCCCTGACGCAGACCGTTGACATGAGTACCGCCCTGCGCGGTGGGAATGAGGTTCACATAGGATTCGGCGAGGCATTCGCCCCCTTCCGGCAACCAGCAAAGCGCCCAGTCCACCGCCGACTGTTCGGAGCTGAACGAGCCGATAAAGGGCTGCTCCGGCAGGCAAGTGAACTGCTTGACCGCGTCGACCAGATAATCCTTGAGGCCATCTTCGTAGCACCACTCCAGCTTGATGCCGGTGTTCTTGTCGAGGAACTTGATGGTGAGGCCGGGGCAGAGTACCGCCTTGGCTTTGAGCAGGTGCTCCAGCTTGGTGACCGAGAACTTGGGCGAATCGAAGTAGCTCGCCTGCGGCCAGAAGCGCACCCGGGTGCCGGTGTTGCGACGGCCGCAAGTGCCGGTGATGGTCAGCTCCTGCACCTTCTCGCCACGCTCGAAGGCGATGTCGTAGACCTGACCGTCACGACGCACCGTCACCTCGACCCGATCGGAGAGGGCGTTTACGACCGAAATACCCACCCCGTGCAGACCGCCGGAGAACTGGTAGTTCTTGTTAGAGAATTTGCCGCCCGCGTGCAGCTTGCAGAGGATCAGCTCTACCCCGCTGACCCCCTCTTCCGGGTGGATATCGACCGGCATGCCGCGGCCGTCATCGATCACCTCGAGGGACTGGTCTTCATGCAGGATCACCTCCAGATTGCGGGCGTGACCTGCCAGCGCTTCATCGACGCTGTTGTCGATGACCTCCTGGCCGAGGTGGTTGGGCCGGGTGGTGTCGGTATACATGCCGGGGCGGCGACGCACCGGCTCAAGGCCATTGAGGACCTCAATGGCATCCGCATTGTATTGAGTAGACATGGAGGGCCTTGCGAATTGACGTTTGGAGGGAATCTTAACTGCTCGGCGGGGGTAGAACAAACTCCCCGCACCGAAAGCTTGATCTGGAGAAGAACAAGCAGGGCGAGACCGCCCTTATTGACTCGAACCTGACTATAACCCGAGGAAACGGATGATCTGGGCGGGGTAGCGCTCGAACGCCACAAAGGCGTGATCGCCGCCGCACTCCAGCGAGAGGCGGGCAAAGCGGTATTCGTCCAGCGCCTTGCGGTAGTCGAGCACCTCGTCCTCCTGCTGTTGCAACACCCAGAGTCGCTCGGGGGCGGTCACAGGCACTGCCAGCGCTCGCAGCTCGTCCATATGTTCAGGCAGCAGCTGATACTGCTCCCCCGTATAGGGATTGGTCTGGGGGCCGAGGTAGTCACAAAGGAGCTCGTGGGGGCGCACCGCCGGATTGATCAGCGCAGCACGGCAGCCGTACTGCTCGCTCACCCGGGTCGCCATAAAGCCACCGAGGGAGCTACCCACGGCGCCGAGCTTGAACCCGCTGCCATAACGACGCTGCAGATCGGCAATGGTCTGCTCGATAGCCGCCCAGGCCGCCGCTGGCGTATTGGGCTGGGCTGGAATGATCACCTCGATGTCGGGCCGATTGGCGGCCACCCAGGCAGCCATCTGCTGCGCCTTGGCGGAGCCCGGTGAGGAGTTGAAACCGTGCAGATAAAGGAGAACCGACTTCATGGAATGCTCTCCTCAATAACCGGTAGCGTTGGGGTCAGGCACAAACTGCCCCACCGGCAGGCGCCACACCTCGCTGGCCACCCGCCCATCCGGATAGAGGGTGAGATAGCGCCAGCCCGGGCCGGATTCATCCAGCGCAAAGCCATCAGAGAGCGGTTTGAACTGGATGCAGGTCGATGGGCTGGCAATCAGCCGCACCCCGCGGTGCACCTCGTCAAACTCCTGATGGACGTGGCCAAAAAGGATGGTCTTCTGCTGCGGATGACGGGCCAGTACGGCGAACAGGTCATCGGCATTCTTGAGATTGTGCTGATCCAGCCAGGCGCAGCCCACCGGCACCGCCTGATGGTGCTGGGTGATAAGAGCGTGGCGATCAGGATATTGGCGCAGGGCGCGGTCGAGGGCGGCCAGCTGGTGATCGCCAATCATGCCGTGGGGTTTGCCGCGCACCTGGGTGTCGAGCAGGATCACCTGCCAGTGGTCGCCCACCAGCTGCTTGGATTCGCTGATCCCGGCGGCATGGAGATATTCGGTCATCAGCGGGCTGTCATCGTGATTGCCCGGCAGCCAGTAGATGGGGCGGCCCAAGGGCGCCATCATGGAGGCGAAACGCTGATAGGATTCCGGGCTGTGATCCTGCGACAGATCGCCGGTCGCCAGAATCACCTCGTAGGGGTGTTCATTGGCCTGCACCTGTTCCAGCACGGCGGCCAGACTCTCTGCGGTGCGCACAGCCAACAGCCGCCCTTCGGCACTCGCGAAGAGGTGGGTGTCGGTAATTTGCAACAGGCGCACACTGCCGTCCTGCGCCTGGGGGAGCTCTGTTTCCAAAATCACGCTTCTTTTTATTTGTTCAACTGGAGATATTGATCGGGCTGGTACCATGTCTGAGACAAAATTTTAGCCATTCGGCCAGAAACAGATTTACCTGCTCCTTTTCGTCCCGCTGGTGCATCTTTTTATTGGGATAATCATAACGTGGTTGCAAACGGGAAATCTGTTGCGCTGCACACACTTCCGCCATCCGCACATCATGATACAAACGAATCTCTATCTGAGCTTGTAAATATTCGGGCAATTCGGGGTTGTGCTGGCTCAGGATCACCTGATTGGTGAAGCGACTCTCGCCAATGATGGTGAGCTGGAACTGCAGATCGTTGCCGACCCGATAGCGGCGCTCGGCGCCGACTTCCCCATCAGGCGGCAGCAGTTTCATCAATGCCATGTAATTGACCTCGCAGGTACGCTGCAAGGACATCAGATCAGGCACATAGCGCCTGCTCTGTTGCAGGGTCAGCGCCACCTCAGTGATCCGCCAGCCAGCGGGCACGCAGCTCGCCATGGTTGAGGGCCAGCCACTGCAGGGCGATGACCGAGGCCGCATTGTCGATGCGTCCCTCTTTGAGCCAGGCGTAGGCCTGTTCGCGGCTCACCACGTGCACCCGGATATCCTCGCCTTCATCAGCCAGACCGTGCAGCCCCTCGGCCTTGCTGGCATCCACCTCGCCCACAAAGACCTCGATCCGCTCGGTGCTGCCGCCCGGGCTCACCAGATAGCTGATGGCATGCTCGCAGCGGGCAACCTCGATACCGGCCTCTTCCACCGCTTCGCGACGCACCACCGCCTCGGCGGTCTCACCTTCGTCGATGATGCCGGCCACCAGCTCCAGCAGCCAGGGGGTCGGACTGGTCTCCATGGCGCCGATGCGGAACTGCTCCACCAGCACTATCTGGTCGCGTACCGGATCATAGGGCAGCAGCGCGGCGGCATGACCCCGCTCGAACAGCTCGCGCACGATGGGCTGATTCCAGCCGCCAGCAAATAACCGATGCTGCAGACGATAGACATTCACCTTGAAGAAGCCGTTATATCCAGCTGATTTTTCAATGATTTTCACATCATCGGCGGCGTAATGCCGATCTTGCGGCAAGGGTTGCTGCGACATCCGGGGCTCCCGTCAGCTTGACTTGTATCAGTTTGACCATAAAATCCGAGGAACATGAATGAACGTTCATTCACTCGGCGTGCCATGGTAATGAGGGGTGGATTTTAGCAGCCACAGACCATTTGGCTAGGCACGCGGGGAGAAAACTGCGTCCGGTTCTTGACGTTCCCGTCACCGGACCTGAGACTCTTAGCATTAAATTTTGCTTATAGTAGAGTGATTAAGCTGCAATCAAGCTTGGTCGGTGACAATATTTGCCTCTCCAGCAACCAGTTTGGGTTACTACATAAGGTTAAAACGATCTATGAAAAGAACACTTTTGTCAGTCATGGTGTTGCTGGGCGTCAGTGCCGGTGCCCATGCCGAAAACCTGCTCGACATCTACCAGCAAGCCCAGATCAAAGACCCGCAGTTGCTGCAGTCCAAAGCCGTTCGCGACCAGGCCTTCGAGAAGATCAACGAATCCCGTGCCCCTCTGCTGCCCCAGATCGATCTGGGTGCCGGGCTCAATTATCTGCAAAACAAGAACGATACCCAGAGCAATACCAACGCCAAGGGCGAGGTGACGCTGTCGCAATCCCTCTATCGTCGCAGTAACTGGGTCAATCTGGATATCACCGAGAAGCAGGCCACCCAGTCAGATGTCGCCTACAACCTCGAGATCCAGAACCTGATGGTGCGCACCGCCAAAGCCTACTTTGATGTGCTCAAGGCGATGGATACCCTGGAGTTCGTCCGTGCCAACAAGGTTGCCGTAGAGCGTCAGCTGGAGCAAACCCAGCAGCGTTTCGAAGTGGGCCTGACCGCCATCACCGACGTCCATGAAGCCGAAGCCTCCCGCGACCAGGCGCTGGCTGACGAGATCAATGCCGAAAACTCTCTGGACAACAGCTACGAGACCCTGCGCGAGCTGACCGGTATCGATCACCGCAATCTGGACGTGCTGAACACCGATCGTTTCAGCCCGCAGAAGACCGCCTTCGGCTCCGACAAGTGGCTGGAGCTGGCGCTGGACAAGAACCTGCAACTGCACAGTGCCCGCATCAGCAAGGACATTGCCAAGGAGCAGATCGATCTGGCCAAAACCGGCCATGAGCCGACTCTGGATCTGGGTGCCGGACTGCAAACCAGCAATACCGATTACAAGCTGGATAGCATGCCGGGCGGCAATGACAATCAGGCCAATATCGGTCTGACCTTCAAGCTGCCCATCTACAGCGGTGGCGCCACCAGCTCCAAGGTGAAACAGGCTCAATACAACTACGTAGCGGCCAGCGAACTGCTGGAGAAGAACTTCCGCTCGGTGCAGAGCACAGTGCGCTCCTCCTACAACAACGTGAACGCCAGCATCGGCTCGGTACGTGCCTACAGCCAGTCTGTGGTCTCCGCTGACAGCGCCCTGAAGGCGACCGAAGCCGGTTACGAAGTGGGTACCCGTACCATCGTCGACGTGCTGGACTCCACTCGCAAGCTGTACGAGGCCAAGCAGAAGCTCTCCGAAGCCCGTTACAACTACATTCTCAATATCCTGAGCCTGAAACAGGCTGCCGGTATTCTGGAAGCGCAGGATCTGGTGGAAGTAAACCAGGGCCTGATGCCTGCCACGGCAAAGGCCAAAGGCTGATAGCCGCTATCGGACATGAAAAAGGCGACCGCAAGGTCGCCTTTTTGTTATCCGTATTTCTGTCGGCTTGCAGCCGCCGATAGCGAGCCCCGCCAGATTGAGGGGCCAGCGGCGCGTTAGCCGCGCTCGCGGATCGTCTTGATGATGTCGGTGGTAGAGCAGCCATCCTCGAAGTTGAGAACGCGCACCTCACCGCCATTGGCGGTCACCTCGGCGTAACCGGCGATATCTTCCGGCTTGTAGTCACCGCCCTTGACCAGCAGATCCGGCAGGATCTCGGCGATCAGACGCTGCGGGGTATCTTCACCAAACGGCACTACCCAATCCACCGCGCCCAGCGCAGCCAGTACGGCCATGCGACGCTCGGTCGGGTTGACCGGACGACCCGGCCCTTTCAGACGGCGAACCGACTCGTCGGTGTTGACCGCCACGATCAGGCGATCCCCCAGCTTGCCCGCGTTGGCCAGATAGGAGACGTGGCCGGCGTGCAGGATGTCGAAGCAACCGTTGGTCATCACCACCTTCTCGCCACGCAGACGGGCGGCACGAACCGCCACTTTCAGCTGGGCTTCGGACATGACGCCGAAGCCGGTCTCCTGCTCGGTGTAGAGGGCATTGGCCAGCTCGACCGGGCTGACGGTAGAGGTACCCAGCTTGCCGACCACAATACCGGCAGCGGTATTGGCCAGCGCACAGGCTTCGTCCAGGCTCTTGCCTGCCGCCAGCGAGGTGGCGAGGGTAGAGATGACGGTATCACCGGCACCGGTCACATCATAAACCTCGTGGGCCTGAGCCGGCAGATGCAGCTCCGGCTGACCTTCGCGGATCAGGGTCATGCCGTTCTCGGAACGGGTGACCAGCAGGGCATCCAGCTCGAAGCGTTTGACCAGATCCAGCCCCTTGGCGACCAGCTCCTCTTCGCTCTTCACCTTGCCCACTACAGCCTCGAACTCGGACATGTTGGGGGTCAGCAGGGTAGCGCCGCGATACTTCTCGAAGTCGGTACCCTTGGGATCGACCAGCACCGGAATACCGGCGGCACGGGCGCGCTGGATCATGCCGGGCACATCGTTGAGAGCACCCTTGCCATAGTCGGAAAGGATCATCACGTCGCTGTTCGGCAGCGCCTGCTCGACCTTGCTCATCAGCAGGGTGGCATCGACGGAGTGGAAGGGCTCTTCAAAGTCCAGACGCAGCAGCTGCTGGTTGCGGGACAGCACCCGCAGCTTGGTGATGGTCGGGAAGTCGGCCAGACGAACGAAGTCACAGGCCACCTTGACGCCAGCCATCTGGCCAGCCAAAGCATCGGCAGCCTCGTCCTGACCGGTCAAGCCAAGCAGCACGGCATGAGCGCCAAGGGCGGCGGAGTTGAGGGCCACGTTGGCTGCGCCACCGGGACGCTCCTCAATGTGTTCAACCTTGACCACGGGCACCGGCGCCTCGGGGGAGATACGACCAGTAGGGCCATGCCAGTAACGGTCCAACATGACATCGCCAACGACCAGAACGCGGGCTTTTTCAAAATCGGGCAGGGTGATCTTCATCTGTATCGACTCTCAAAACCTGAAAAATCAGCGGGGGATTTTATCACACTCTTTTATCCGGTGTAGAAAAAGCCGACCGCAGTTGCCGCCGCTGTCACGCTAACCGGACGCAGGCTACCCCTCTGACCAGCACACAGCCATTCGCCCCCGCCCCCCCTTTTCGGCTAGAATCCCCCGATTGTGTTTGCGAACAAGAGATTAGCCATGGCCCACGACAACGCTCCCCGCCTGGAGCCCCGCCTGTTTCATCCCCGTTACTGGGCCAGCTGGTTCGGCCTAGGCCTGCTCTGGCTGCTGACCCTGCTGCCGTGGCGTAGCCAGATGTGGCTGGGCCGTCAGCTCGGTCGTCTCGCAGCCAGGATATTGAAGTCCCGGGTCAAGATTGCCCGTCGCAATCTGGAGCTGGCGATGCCCGAGCTGACCCGGGATGAGCGGGAGAAACTGCTCAAGGCAAACTTCGAGAGCGTGGGCTGCGCCGTGTTCGAGGTGGGGATCGCCTGGTTCTGGCCAGACTGGCGGATGCGCAACCTGATGAAGGTGGAAGGGGAAGAGCACGTCATCGCCGCCATGGAAAAAGGTCAGGGCATGCTGCTGCTCTCCTGCCACTTCCTGACGCTTGAACTCAACGCCCGCTGTTTCGGGCTGGTACGCCCCGGGGTCGGGGTCTATCGCCCCAACACCAACCCGGTATTGGAGTATGCCCAGTACCACGGTCGCTGCGCCTCCAACAAATATCTGGTAGACCGGATGGACGTGAAGGGGATGATCAAGGCGCTGCGCAACGGTGACGCCCTCTGGTACGCGCCGGATCACGACTATGGCAGCCACGCCAGCGTGTTCGTGCCTTACTTCGCGGTAGAGCAGGCCGCCACCATCACCGGCACCGCCACCCTGGCGCGGGTGAAGAACACCGTCACTCTGCCCTGCTACAACATCCGCACCAGCGAGGGTTACACCCTGCATATCGGGGCGCCGCTCGCCGACTACCCGAGCGGGGATGACATGGTCGATGCGGCTCGCGCCAACCGCGAGATTGAAACCGCTGTGCGCAAGGCGCCGGAGCAGTACATGTGGCTCCATCGCCGCTTCAAGACCCGCCCCTCCCCCGAGGATGCCGGCTTCTACTAAGCCGCAGCCCCGACAGGGCTCAGATCGCAAAAACCGACAAACCGCCTGCTGGCGGTTTGTTTTTATCTGCTATCAACCCTGCGCGGCAAGCAAGCGCCCCGAACATCTGCCGCTCGATAGCATCCTGCATGTTGGCGCCCATTCCCATCAATCAGCCGCAAAAGAGCCCTCATCACCGACCGTAAAAACTGAAAGCGGGTTACAAATTTATTGATTCATTGGTAAGCAATGGAGTGTTGCGATAGATCCATCGTCACTACCCACTGATGAGTAATTGAGTGATTTGTCCCATTCGAATACAAAAATTGAATTTGTGACAAAAGTCACTATTCAACAAGAGAGCCACAAAACAACTTTAGTGATTTGAGTCACAAAAAAATGACCATTCAAAACAGAAAATATCGAAATGTAGCCGAATTACAGCTCTAGAACGTGATCAGGATCACTGGTTTTGGAGGGGGTATCGCTGGGTATCTGAGAACTGGATCACAAGACACCCCGTTTTCAGCCTAATTTGATATCAAGCTGGTAGATTGAAGTTGCTTAGACGACCGGGATGGCGGTTCGGCAAAACCGGCCATCCCGACTACCACTTTTAATCAAACAGGCTTAAAACGGGGTCCCGACATGTTATCACCGGATACCAAAGTCAAGATACAGAATTTTGGACGCTTCCTGTCCAATATGGTCATGCCCAACATAGGCGCCTTTATCGCCTGGGGCTTTATTACCGCCCTCTTCATCCCCACCGGCTGGCTGCCCAATGAAACCTTGGCCAAGCTGGTCGGCCCCATGATCACCTACCTGCTGCCGCTGCTGATTGGCTACACCGGCGGCAAACTGATGGGCGGTGAGCGCGGCGGCGTGGTCGGTGCCATCACCACCATGGGTGTCATCGTGGGAACCGATATCCCCATGTTCATGGGCGCCATGATGGTCGGCCCGCTCGGTGGCTGGGCCATCAAGCGCTTCGACAAGGCGATGGACGGTCGCGTCAAGAGCGGCTTCGAGATGCTGGTCAACAACTTCTCCGCCGGCCTTATCGGCATGCTGCTGGCCATCCTCGCCTTCTTCGTGATTGGCCCCTTCGTCAAGGTGCTCTCCGGCCTGCTGGCCGGTGGCGTCGGCTTCCTGGTAGAAAACCACATGCTGCCGCTCACCTCCATCTTCGTCGAACCGGCCAAGATCCTGTTCCTCAACAACGCCATTAACCACGGCATCTTCTCGCCGCTGGGGATCCAGCAGGCGACCGAGCACGGCAGCTCTATCTTCTTCCTGATTGAAGCGAACCCAGGCCCGGGCATGGGCGTGCTGCTGGCCTACATGGTGTTCGGTCGTGGTGCGGCCAAGCAGTCCGCGGCTGGCGCCTCCATCATTCACTTCTTCGGCGGCATCCACGAGATCTACTTCCCATATGTGCTGATGAACCCGCGCCTCATTCTGGCGGTGATCGCCGGTGGCATGACCGGGGTCTTTACCCTGACCCTGTTCAATGCCGGTCTGGTCTCCCCTGCCTCACCGGGTTCCATCTTCGCCGTGTTGTTGATGACGCCGAAAGCCTCCCTGATCGGGGTCGCCCTCTCCATCATCAGCGCCACTCTGGTCTCCTTCCTGGTCGCCGCCGTATTCGTTCGCGCCCAGCAGCCGGAAGCGGACGAGGCCGATGCCCTCGGTGAAGCCACTCGCAAGATGAAAGCCATGAAGGGCGGCAAGCCCGAAACCGCAGCGGCCAAGAAGCCGGGCGGCGAACTGATGGCGGTACGCAATATCGTGGTCGCCTGCGATGCGGGCATGGGCTCCAGCGCCATGGGCGCCGGCATGCTGCGCAAGCGGGTGCAGGCCGCAGGGCTTGATATCAGCGTCACCAACCGCGCCATCGATCAGCTCGACGATCAGGTGGACTGGGTCATCACTCACAAGGATCTGACCGAGCGGGCCCGTCGCCATGCGCCGAATGCTCATCATATTTCCCTCACCAACTTCCTCGACAACGGCCTCTATCAGGAGCTGGTACAGAGCCTGAGCCGCGCTGCCAACGATGACGTCGCCAACCCGCAGCTGCTGGTGGCGGCCAACGACGACAGCTACGAGCCACAGGCCGCCGAAGTCTTTACCCTGAGCCGTCATGACGTGCATCTGGGGCTGAAAGCGGACAACAAGGAGGCCGCCATCCTGACCGCTGGCCGACTGCTGGCCGAGCGGGGCTACGTGGCGCCCGACTACGTCAACGCCATGCTGGAGCGCGAACAGCTGGTCTCCACCTACCTCGGCGAATCCATCGCCGTGCCCCATGGCACCATCGCCGCCAAAGAGTTTGTGAAGCGTACCGGCATCGTCATCTGCCAGTACCCGGCCGGGGTCGCCTTTGGCGAGGCTGCCGATGAGGTAGCGCGGCTGGTGATCGGCATCGCCGCCCGCAACGACGAACATATGCAGGTGATAACCCGCCTGACCAATGCACTGGATGAACCCGGTCTCATCGACCGGCTGGCCAGCACCACGGATCCCCAGGCCTTCCTGGATCTGCTGGGTGCCGAACAGGCTGCGTAATCATCTTTCATCGTCTTTGGTTCAAGAGGTTAATATCATGAAAACATTGCATTTTGGTGCTGGTAACATCGGTCGCGGCTTTATCGGTAAAGTGCTGGCGGATGCCAGCCATCAGGTCACCTTCGCCGACGTCAACGACACCCTGATCGACCAGCTCAACCACCGCCAGGAGTACAAGGTCCATGTGGTGGGAGCGGATCAGAAGCTGGACGTGGTGCGCAACGTGGCGGCTGTCAGCTCCGCCGGTCACGAGGTGATCGCCCGCATCATCACCGCCGATCTGGTCACCACGGCTGTAGGCCCCAACATTCTGGACAAGATTGCCAGCACCCTGGCCAAGGGGCTGCAAGCCCGCTTCGATGCCGGCAACTTGACTCCGCTCAACGTCATCGCCTGTGAAAACATGGTGCGCGGCACCAGCCACCTCAAGCGGGAGGTACTCAAGTACCTGCCGGTCGCGTATCATGCCACGCTCGAATCCTGTATCGGCTTCGTCGACTCGGCGGTGGATCGCATCGTGCCGCCCGCCGCGGCTGCCAACGATGATCCGCTGGAAGTGACGGTCGAGAGCTTCAGCGAGTGGATCGTCGACCAGACCCAGTTCAAGGGAGAGCTGCCACAGGTGGCGGGCATGGAACCCACCGACAACCTGATGGCCTTCGTCGAGCGCAAGCTGTTCACCCTCAACACCGGCCACATCGTCACCGCCTACCTCGGCAAGTTGCGGGGCTACCACACCGTGCGCGAGGCGATCGAAGATCCGGTGATCCGCAGCAAGGTGCGCCGCGCCATGGAGGAGAGCGGTGCCGTGCTGGTGAAACGCTACGGCTTCGACCCACGCCTGCACGCCGCCTACATCGAGAAGATCCTGGCCCGCTTCGCCAACCCCTATCTGGTGGACGAGATTGACCGGGTCGGTCGTCAGCCACTGCGCAAGCTGGCGGCGGGAGATCGACTGGTGAAGCCGCTACTGGGCACCCTGGAGTACGGCCTGCCCAACGAGCAGTTGCAGGAAGGGATCGCCGCGGCGCTCCACTATCGCAATGCCGATGACCCGCAGGCAGTGGAGTTGCAAGCCCTGCTGGCGGAGCTGGGCCCGGCCAAAGCGTTGGCCCGCGTCACCGGACTGGATGAAGAGAGCGAAGTGGTTCGCGCCATCGTCGCCCGTTACGAAACCCTGTAATAACCCTGCTTGCGGCGCATTCAGCCACCACTGATAGCGCGCCAAGCGCTTGAATGGCAAGGGAATGTGCCCCCATATGATAAAAACCGGGAGAGAGGCTTACTCTCTCCCTGTCAGCTGGACCCAATGCACCTATGACCACACACCAGGAAGATGAAGTACTGGAACGACTGAACGAGCAGGATGGCCCCCGCGGCTTCTTTCTCGAAGCCGTGACCATCCTGGAAGAGGCGGTCGACTCCCTGATGCGACGCGCGTTTCGTCAGGAGGAGTATGCCGTCAAATACGCCATCGAACCCCTGCTCAACCAGAGCGGCCCCCTCGGCCAGCTGGAGGTGCGCCTCAAGCTCATCTTCGCCCTCGGCCTCATCTCACTCGAGCGCTATCAGGATATCGAAGCCTATATCAAGATCCGCGACTTTCTGGTGCGCGACCCCAAGGATTACCGCTTCAGCGACAAGCCGATCCGCGATCTGCTCGACCGCCTGCACGGGGTCAATCAGGGCGGCATGATGAAGCTGGAGCCCCCCGCCAGCGAAGAGGATTGGGCCTTCTACCAGATGCAGCTCAACCGGCTCGATCAGATGGTGCGCTCCGCACTGGTACTGGCGCTGGCCGACTGTGTCGGCGAGCTCCACAAGGAGAGCCCCATCTAATCCGGCCCCAAGGCCACCCCATCACCACGGTTGGCGTCTGGCTGGCGCCCTGCACACCACCGCCAGCCACCATGACGCCGACTGTCGCACATCTCCCCACCCCGGCCCCGATGCCCGCACCTTCGGGTGTCAATCTGACCAACTTAGCCACTACACTAGCTCCATACTCACTGCCTGAATCGAGGTCTGCATGATTGCCCTCTCTCTGGCCGGGATCGCCCTGGTCTCCGTGCTGGCCCAATGGCTTGCCTGGTCGCTGCGGGTGCCCGCCATCCTGTTTCTACTTCTTACCGGCCTGACTTTGGGCCCGGTCAGCGGCCTGCTCGACCCCGATGCCCTGCTCGGGGATCTGCTGTTTCCGCTGGTCTCCCTGTCGGTGGCCATCATCCTGTTCGAGGGGGCGCTCACCCTCCATCTGGCCGAACTCAAGGGGATCGGTAAGGTGGTGCGCAATCTCTGCTCCACCGGCATGCTGGTCAGTTTCGCCGTCATCGGCAGCGCCGGTTACTTCCTGCTGGGGCTGGACTGGCGGGTCGCCACCATGCTCGGCGCGGTACTGGTGGTAACGGGCCCGACGGTGATCGCCCCCATGCTCAACGTGATCCGCCCCACCCGGGAGGTAGACCGCATCCTGCGCTGGGAGGGGATCGTCATCGACCCCATCGGCGCCCTGTTTGCGGTGCTGGTGTTCGAGGCGGTACGCCTCGGCAGTCAGGGGGATCTCATCAGCCATACCCTGCTGGCGCTGGGCAAGACAGTGCTGGTCGGTTCCCTGATCGGGGTGGCGGCAGGCTGGCTCACCACCCTGCTCATTCGCAAGGACTGGCTGCCGGTCAGCCTGCACAAGTTCGGCGTGCTGGCGCTGGTGCTGGTCACCTTCAGCCTCTCCAACTGGCTCAGCCACGAATCGGGCCTGCTGGCGGTGACCGTGTTCGGCATCTGGCTCGCCAATCAGGAAGGACTGGATCTGGAGGAGGTGCTGGCGTTCAAGGAGGATCTCGCGGTCATCCTTATCTCCAGCCTGTTTATCCTGCTGGCGGCGCGCCTCGATCTGGCCCAGCTCTGGCAACTCGGCCCCATGGTGCTGGCGCTGCTGTGCGTGGTGCAGTTTGTGGCGCGCCCGCTCTGTATTCTGGTCTCGACCTGGGGCTCGGATCTCTCCTGGCGAGCTCGCGCCCTGCTGAGCTGGATCGCCCCGCGCGGCATAGTCGCGGCGGCGGTCAGCGCCTCGTTCACCATCAGCCTGCATCAGGCCGAGATCCCCGATGCCGACAAGCTGGTGCCACTGGTATTTGCGGTGATCATCTCCACCGTGGTGCTGCAGAGCCTCACTTCGGCCCCGCTGGCCAGCCTGCTCAAGATGCGCCAGAGCGCCCCCAATACCTGGCTCATCATAGGGGCCAACTCGGTGGCGCGGGCCATAGGCCGGGCGCTGACGGATCAGGGTGTGCCGGTACAGCTCTGCGATCCCGCCTGGGAGTTCTGCAAACAGGCGCGGATGAGCAACCTCCCCTGCTATTTCGGCAACCCCCAGTCGGAACATGCCGAGCTGCACCTGCCGCTTACCAGCATCAGTACCGTGCTGGCACTCTCCCCCAACCGCCACAACAACGCCCTCGGGGTGCTGCACTTCGCCCACCTCTACGGCGAGGAGCAGGTCTACTCCCTGCGATCCAGCGAGCAGCACGGCAAAGCCAACCGGGAGAGTGCCACCTTCCGCGCTCGCCAGAACCTGTTCGGCCCCGACATCAACTATGCCAGGCTGAGCAGCCTGCTGAGCCGGGGTGGCCAGATCAAGGCGACCCGCCTGAGCGAGGCGTTCGACTGGGCCCAGTATCAGACCGCCAATCCCGGCGCCATCCCGCTCTTCATCATGGATAGCAAGGGCAAGCCCCAGATCGTTACCGGCCCCGTCACCCCGCAGGCGGGTGAGCTGCTGATCGCCCTGCAGCCGCCCAAAGAACAGAGCGCCGAATGAGCGAAGCCAACCACAATCCGCTGATCGCCCCGCTGCTGGTGCTATTGCAACAGGCGGCGGGCAGCTACAAGGTGCATGAACTGATGGCCGCTCTGCGCCAGCAGGGGGAGATCCCCCGGTTGGCCGACGATGAACAGCTGCAGCTGTTTCGGGTCAACTTCCTGATCATGAACGCCCTCTACCAGCTGCAGGCCGAGCTTTATGAAGAGGGTTGGTGGCTGGTGATCAGCACCCTGGATATCCGGCTCGAACCACTGGTCGGGAGCTCGGAGGCCAGTCACGGCTTTGCCCTTGGCGAAAATCTGCGTAGCTACTATCTCGACTGGCAGGTGTTCTGGCAGACCGATCGTGCCGAAGTGGAGGCCCTGCTCAACCGCTTCTGGCGCGCTTATGACGGTGAGGGGCACAAAGCCGAGGCGCTGGCCCTGTTCGAGTTGAATGAAGGGGCGACTCAGGAGGCAATCCGCCGCCGCTGGCGGGAGCTGGCACTGCAACACCATCCGGATCGGGGCGGCAATGCCGAGACCTTTATCCGCATCCGCTGGGCATGGGAGGTCCTGCGGGGATGATCCCGTTGCCGCACCACTGTTGCCGCACATAAAGGGCAGGCATAGACTGGAGCTGGATATTCCCACAGGAGAGCATCATGACAGTCAGTGAACTTCGTAAGCTCTATCAGCAACAGATCCTGCACGAGGCCGAAATACTCCACGATGTGGCCATTCCCGGCTGGCTCATCGAATTCAGAGGCAAGGATGGCACCCTCTACGAGCTGACCGACACCCTCGGCTGCCCGGTCAGCTTCGGCACCGTCGAGCAGGCCCGCGAACATCTGCATCAGGTGGCCGACTGCCCGGTTCAGGTGGAGCACCTCTACCGCTTCTTCGAACGCTAGCGCCACCCACCGCACAGTAAAAAGGCTCCCGAGGGAGCCTCTTTCTTATTCCGGTTGCAGCGGTTCCGCCACCTTGCCCTCCAGCTTTCTGACCGGCTTTTGCAGGATCAGGTTGGCCGGATAGGTGACCAGATCGCCGTTGTCATCACGCACCCGCACATAGAAGAGGCCAATCTCGGTGATGACGCCGGTGACCGAATCATCCTTGTCGAGGATGCGGATCCGGTCGCCAATCTTGTAGGGGAAGGCGAAGAAGATGGTGATGCTGGCGGTGATGTTGGAGAGGATCGACCACTGGGCGACCATGGCGACCCCCAATACTGCAAAGAAGGAGGAGGCGAGCACCACCAGTCGGGAGAAGTCGAGCCCCCACACCCCGGCCAGCACCAGCAAGGTGGCGCAGCCGAGCAGGAAGTGGAACACATGGGCCACGTAGAGCACCCGGTTCTCGCTCACCTGCCTGCTCTGACCGAGCGCCAGCAGACTCTTGTGAATAAGCCGCCGGATCAGGGTATGACCCAGCAACAGCAGCAGGGTCAGGCCAATTGATTGCCACATGGGTTATGCCTCCTTACCACCAGCGCCGATGCTTGAGCCAGATAGCCAGCCCGCTTGCCAGCGCCACCAGCGAACCGCAGAAGACCCAGAAGGCGGTCGGATTCTCGGCACCGGGGATACCGCCGAGGTTGATGCCAAACAGACCGGTCAGGAAGCTGGCAGGTAAAAAGAGCAGCGCCATCACCGACATCTGGTAGGCGCGGCGGTTGGTCGCCTCCGCCATCAGATTGTTGATCTCGTCTGCCAGCACGGCGGTGCGAGCCACCCCGGCATCGAGGTCATCGAGCCAGCGCCGCAGCCGGTCGGCGATATCGAGCAGACGACGGCGGTCATCCTCATCCAGCCAGCTGATCTTCTCGTTGGCCAGCCGTGCCACCAGATCCCGCTGGGGGGAAAGGTAGCGGCGGATCATGATGAGCTGCTTGCGGATCAGCGCCAAGCGGCCATTGGCGGGCATGTCGCGCATCAGCACCATCTCCTCCAGATCGAGGATCTTGTCGTGCAGTTCCTCGACAAACTCCCCCGCCCGATCGGTCAGGGCATCGCAGATCTCCACCAGCCAGTCGGCCGGGGTATCGGCGCCACCACCCAGTTTGAGCTGGTTGAACACATCCTGCTCGGAGAGCAGCGGACGACGACGGCTGCTGATGATGAGATCCGGGGTGATGAAGATGCGCAGCGCCACCATCTCTTCGGGCCTGTGATCCTTGTTGTGGTTGATGCCGCGCAGGATCAGCAGCACCGTCTCCCCCATCCGCACCAGCTTGGGACGATTGCTCTGGCCGAGCAGCGACTCCCTGGCCGCCTCGCTGAGCAAGGGGGTCTGCAACAGCCAGCGCGCCGAATCGGGATTGCCGTAATCCAGATGCAGCCAGCCGGGATGCGCCGCCGGGACTTCACTTCCCGCCGTCAGCGGCGCCATGCCACCCTTGCCATCCAGGGTCAGGGCATAAATCACTTCACCGGGCACCCGATCCATCTCGTCTCCTTCTCGTGTCACATGCAGCCCCCAGCTTACACGAAAGGCGGGGCCGACTCAGCCCCGAGCCAGCCTCGGGGGGATTGTGCTACCATGCGCGCTGCCATTTTGTCGTCCGTTTGACTACAGGAAACCATGCCATGCCTATCTGGGTTGATGCCGATGCCTGCCCCATTCCGGTCAAGGAGATCCTCTACCGCGCCGCCCACCGCGCCCAGGTGGTAACCACCCTGGTGGCCAATCAGGGACTGCGGGTGCCCCCCTCGCCCTTCATCAAAACCCAGCAGGTGGAAAAGGGATTCGATGTGGCAGATCATGTCATCGCCCAGCAGGTTCAGCCCGGCGATCTGGTGATCACCGGTGACATCCCCCTCGCCTCCTGGGTGATCGATGCCGGCGGCGAGGCGCTCAATCCTCGCGGCGAGATCTACACCCGCGAGACCATCAAGGCGCGGCTCGGCATGCGCAACTTTATGGAAGAGCTGCGCTCGGCTGGCGTGCAGACCGGCGGCCCGGCCCCCTTCAATGCCGCTGACAAGCAGCGTTTTGCCAATGCCCTCGACAAGTGGCTGGTCAAAGGCAAGCTGTAAAGAGACCCTAAAGGCGCCCAATATGGGCGCTTTTTCGCCGTAACATCCTGATTTTTAAAATAAGAGCTGACCACAACCGTCAGGCTGGTAAGATGCGCCGCCATCTTGTCCACGCCGTAATCATCATGACCGCCCAAGGGCACCTGCTCTTCTCCGTTACCTGCACCCTGATCGCCCACAAACTACAGCTCACTCCGGCGCTGGCCGATGCCAGCCTGTGGCAGACAATCCCTGCCGCGCTGGCCAGCGCCCTGTTGCCCGACCTCGACCACCCCAAATCGGTGCTGGGGCAGCGCCTGCCGTGGATCTCGAAACCTCTGTCGCGGCTGTTCGGCCATCGCGGCTTCACCCACAGTCTGCTGGCGGTCGCCGCCGCTGTCTGGGGGCTGAACCAGAGCCTGCCGCCGGACACCCTGCCCATGGGGGTCAAGGATGCGCTGATCGTCGGCTACCTCAGCCATCTGCTGGGGGACTGGCTCACCCCGGCGGGCATTCCGCTCTTCTGGCCCATCAAGCGCCGTTACCGCCTGCCGGGCTGGCCGCTGCGCAGCGGCGGTGCCATCGAAACCGGCTTTTGCACCCTCACCTTGCTGGTCGCCGGCTGGTGGTGCGGCTGGCGGCTGTGAGCCAGAAACAAAAAAGCCCCTGACGAGGTCAGGGGCCCAAGCAGTGGTGCGAACCACTAGAGGATCAGATCATGATGCCAGCGATAACAGCAGAGAGCAGGCTGACCAGGGTAGAACCGTAGACCAGCTTCAGGCCGAAGCGGGAAACCATGTTGCCCTTCTCTTCGTTCAGCGCTTTTACCGCACCGGCGATGATGCCGATGGAGCTGAAGTTGGCGAAGGAGACCATGAAGATGGAGAGGATACCGACGGTGCGCGGAGAGAGCTCGGCAGCCACCTTGCCCAGATCCATCATCGCCACAAACTCGTTGGTCACCAGCTTGGTCGCCATGATGGAGCCAGCTTGCAGCGCTTCACCACTCGGGATGCCCAGGATCCAGGCGATCGGGTAGAAGAGGTAGCCCATGACGAACTGGAAGTTCACGCCAAATGCCATCTCGAACAGGTAGTTGATGAGGGCGATCAGAGCGATGAAGCCCACCAGCATGGCACCCACGATCACGGCAACGGTGAAACCGGCCATGATGTACTCGCCCAGCATCTCGAAGAAGTTCTCTTTCTTCGGCGTGTGGTGCTCGTCACCTTCGGCAATGGCCTTGATGTCGGTCACGGAGTTATCCGGCTCGTAGGGGTTGATCAGCGACAGCACCACGAAGGTACTGAACATGTTGAGCACCAGCGCGGCAACCACATAGCGCGGCTCGATCAGCTGCATGTAGGCACCGACGATGGACATGGAGACGGTAGACATGGCCGTCGCAGCCAGGGTGTACATCTGCTTCTCGTTCAGGTGCGGCAGGATGTTCTTGAGGGCGATGAAGTTCTCGGACTGGCCGACGATCATCGAGCTGATGGCATTGAAAGACTCCAGCTTGCCCATGCCGTTGATCTTGGCCAGCACGGTACCGATACCGCGGATCACCAGCGGCAGCAGGCGGATGTACTGCAGAATACCGATCAGCACGGAGATGAAGACGATGGGCATCAGCACCATCAGGAAGAAGGAGAAGGCCCCTTCGTTGACCAGACCACCGAACACGAAGTCGGTACCCTGTTTGGCAAACTCCATCAACTTGGTGAAGCCGGCGGCAAAGCCCCCCACCACCGCCAGACCCACTTCCGAGTTCAGCATGAACCAGGCCAGCGCCAGTTCGACCACCAGCAGTTGGCCGATATAACGCAGCTTGATCTGTTTCCAGTTGTGGCGGTTAGCCAGCAGAGAGAGAGCGAGGACCATCACCAGTCCGAGCACAAAGTGAACGTATTCCATACCTGTAGCACCTGAGTAAATTGTAATTTTTGACCGGCGCCATCATAGACATTTGCACATTTAAAAATCAGATAGCCATCACAATCCCGCGCAATATTATGGAGGCAGGATAATACAAACGTTTTTAAATTAATTGTGCAATGAACTAATATTAATCGTGCAACACAGATAACATAAATCCTTTTAAAACATAATGTTGAGTAGTGGTGGCGCCGTTTTCATATTCTTTGAAAATATTTAATCAGCATTTTCGCAACATTCCTTGTAGCGCAGTAACTGCTCGCATAATATTTTCCAGTCATTATATTAAAATACCGAAAATAGAAAACGTTTATCCTCGATAAATAATTAGATGTGTGTTTGAAAAATAGTCCTTATTACATTGTCAGTGCTCGCCCGCGATCGGTTTGGCAACAAATGAACCTTTCATGTCCCCTCGTGACAAGCCGTTCAAAAATCCGCCACATCCGGTGCCACATTCTGGTATGATGCGCGGCCTTAGCGCTCGCGCATCCCCGTTTTCTCCGAAATAGAGTCCTTTTGTGAACAACAGCGAATTTAGCAGCCTCAATCTCTCCCCCGCCCTGCAAGAGAACCTTACCAGCCTGGGTTACCTGCAGATGACCCCGATCCAGGCCCAGAGCCTGCCCCTGGTGCTCGATGGCAAAGACCTGATCGCCAAGGCAAAAACCGGCAGCGGCAAAACCGCCGCCTTCGGCCTCGGCCTGCTGGCCAAGCTCAACGTCAACCGCCTGGAAGTGCAGGCGCTGGTGCTCTGCCCGACCCGCGAACTGGCGGACCAGGTGGCTCAGGAGATCCGTCGTCTGGCGCGCGCCCTGCCCAACGTCAAGCTGGTGACCCTGTGCGGCGGCACCCCGACCGCACCGCAGTCCGCCACCCTGAGCTTTGGTGCCCACATCGCCGTCGGCACCCCGGGTCGTATTCTCAAGCATCTGGAGCAGGGCACACTGGAGCTCTCCGGCCTCAAGACGCTGGTGCTGGATGAAGCGGATCGCATGCTGGACATGGGCTTTGGCGAAGATATCAACCGGGTCATCAGCTATGCCCCCCAGCAGCGTCAGACCCTGCTCTTCTCCGCGACCTATCCGGAAGGGATCGCCCAGATGAGCCGCGGCGTGCAGCGCAATCCGGTCGAGGTGAGCGTGGAGTCCCTGCACGAGGGGAGCGCCATCGAACAGAAGCTTTACGAAGTGCCTGCCGGCCAGCGCCTCGACGCCCTCACCTGGTTGCTGAGCCACTACCAGCCAAGCTCCTGCGTGGTGTTCTGCAACACCAAGCGCGCCTGTAACGACGTGGCCGACCATCTGGCTGCCAAGGGCTTCTCGGCGCTGGCGCTGAACGGCGATCTGGAACAGCGCGAGCGGGATCAGGTGCTGGTGCGCTTTGCCAACGGCAGCGCCACCATTCTGGTGGCCACCGACGTGGCGGCCCGTGGCCTCGATATCAAGGAGCTGGGCGCCGTCATCAACTACGAGCTGACCTATGATCCGGAAGTGCACGTGCACCGCATCGGTCGTACCGGTCGTGCCGGCCAGCAGGGTCTGGCTCTGAGTCTCTATCAGCCGAACGAGGCCCAGCGCGTCAACTTTATCGAAGAGTACCAGCAGGCTCCGATGCCGCTGGGTGATCTCGACAGCATCGGCCGCGACATCAAGCCGATCGCCCCGCAGATGGTGACCCTCTCCATCGATGCAGGCCGCAAGACCAAGGTGCGGGCCGGTGACATTCTGGGTGCCCTGACCGGTGAAGGCGGCATTGCCGGCGCCGATGTCGGCAAGATCCAGATCTCCGAGCAGTACTCCTACGTCGCCGTGAAGCGCAGCGTGGCGAGCGCCGCCCTCAAGCGGTTGCAGGAAGGCAAGATCAAGGGTCGCAGCTACCGCGCCCGCAAACTGGGCTAAGGTTCTTTGCAAGCCGTTAGCCAGACCACAGGCGCCTGACAGGCGCCTGTTTCATATCTCCGATGCCGCCATGCGGCAAGACAGGCACCATGACCCAAGCAATCCAAACCGATGTGAGCTGCCAGAACTGCGAAGCCTGCTGCTGCCGCCTCGAAGTGATGCTCTTTACCGATACCGGCGTGCCGGACCGTTATGTACTGGAACGGGAAGGCGAGATACCGGTCATGCGCCGGCTCGACGATGGCTGGTGCGCCGCCCTCGACCGCAACACCATGATGTGCCGTATCTACGAGGTGCGACCGCTGATCTGCCGCGAATTCGAAATGGGTGAGCCCGACTGCGTTGACGAGCGGGACAAGTGGTTTATCAAGCTGGATTGAGCCAAGGCCAGTCAGGATACGGGTGGTCAAGCGCTCGCAGGTTCACAGGGAGCGGTGTTGAGCTGCTCCCCCAGCCACTGGATGGCCGCTGCCTCCTGCTCGAAGTAACGTACCGCCCGAAAGGGTAATCCCTTGAAGATGTTATCCGCCAGATAGCGCTTGAAGCCCCCCACGAAGACCACCGCCAGAAACTGACAGCCACTCTCGGCACACCAGCCAAACTGGCGACGAAAACGTGCCAGCACCTCGGGCCCGGCTGCTTCAAACTCGGTCGCGACCTCGACAATTCCCCAGGGGCCATCCATCAGACCGGCCAGTTCGTGACGAAAGCGCGCCTCATAGGCCATGGCACCAGCCAGATTGAAGGGGCCACTCGGGCGGCAGATCAGCATCTGGCCCCTGCGCTCCATGTCGAATTGCCCATGTGGCTGCATGACTGCTCCCATTCCGTTACCACCATCGCCTGCAAATTGTTACCACAAGGTAATAATTTATAAGGAAAAGTCCAGCAGCAAACAGGCTTTTCCCAAAGCGTGCTCATCCTATCCAGCAAACCGTCGGCACCTCATGTTACCCACATCCCGCACCGAATCGATCTCAAGATGTGTGATTGCAGTTAACGAAACGTTACTGCTATTATCCGCGCCGCCACAAACATTCCACCAGCCGAAAGGTTTTCCCCCCAACAAGGATGTGCAATGAAAAACAGGGACTCGAGTCATTACCAACGGATCTGGCGCTGGCACTTCTACGCAGGTCTCTTTGTCGCCCCTTTCCTGATCCTGCTGTCACTGACCGGGATCGTCTATCTGTTCAAACCCCAGCTCGACAACCTGATGTACCCCGAGCTGATGAAGGTCGCCCCCGCCAGCCAGACCCTGAGTGCCGACCAGCTGCTGGCCAAGGCGATGATGACCATGCCAGACGCCAGCCTGCGCAAATACCTGCCGCCAGCCAGCCCGGATGCCAGCGCCCAGTTCATCGTCAATCAGGGGGATCGCGAGCTGACTCTGTTTATAGATCCCGCCAGCGGCGCCCTGCTCGGCACAATGGACAACAAGTGGAATCTGCAAGCGGTAGCCCGCTCCCTGCACGCCGACCTGCTGCTCGGCACCACGGGGGATCGGCTGATCGAACTGGCCGCAGGCTGGGGGCTGGTACTGCTGCTGAGCGGTCTCTACCTCTGGTGGCCACGCAAGGGGCCCGGGATGGGCGGCATCCTCTGGCCCAGAGTGAACCAGCGTGGCCGCCTCTGGTGGCGGGATCTGCACGCCGTGGTCGGCTTCTGGGGAGCCGGTTTCCTGCTGCTATTGCTGTTGAGCGGCATGACCTGGACCGGTTTCTGGGGCGATCAGTTTGCCGCGGTCTGGAACCGCTTCCCCGCCGCCATGTGGAACGAGGTGCCCAAATCGGCACCGCTGGCTCGCAGCCTCAATCAGGCCCACGAGCAGACCGTCCCCTGGGCGGTGGAGAACACCCCTATGCCCAGCTCGCAGCCGGTCGATGAGGGGCACGATCACGGCGCCATGAACCACGGCGAGCACGAGGGAGTGGTGATGGCCAGCCAGCGGATCCCGCTGCAACGGGTGGTCGAGATCGCCCATGAGCGGGGAGTCCAACCGGGTTACAGCATTACCCCGCCGGTCGGCGCCACCGGTGTCTATACCATCGCGATCTTTGCCGATGATCCGCGCAACGATGCCACCCTGCATATCGATCAATACAGTGGCAAGGTGCTGGCCGATGTGCGCTGGCAGGATTACGGCCCGGTCGCCAAAACGGTGGAGAGTGGCGTCATGCTGCACATGGGCAAGCTCTACGGCTGGCCCCACCAGCTCGCCATGCTGCTTATCTGCCTGATGGTGCTGGCCAGCGCCGTGAGCGGTCTGTGGATCTGGTGGTGCCGCCGTCCGCAGGGCCGTCTCGCCGCACCGCCGCTGCCTACCAAACTCCCGCCGATGCGCGGTGCCATCGCCCTGCTGATCCTGCTGGGCATTGCCTTCCCGCTGGTGGGCGCCTCGCTGGTCGCCATCTGGCTGCTGGATACCCTGCTCTTCTCCCGCCGGACTCCGGCGCTGGCCAAGGCCAGCTGAGCTGCCTCGATAACGATCAAAAAGGGCTCCCATCTCGGGAGCCCTTTTTATTGTTCGCCTTGGCGAGCTGCGACCAGCTGTCAGGAGAGCGCCAACCCGATGGAGAGCAGCAGGCTGAACAGAAAGGCGCTGATGGCGGTCTTCTTGAGGGCGCCGGTCAGCACCTCGCCATCGTAACTTTCGCGCAAGGTGCGGGCCGCATCGCTGAGAGGCTTCATGGCGGGCAGGAAGATCCACGGCCAGAAACTGGCGGGCTGGATCAGGATAAAGGCGATGGTTGCCAGCAGCGCCGCCCCCAGCAACACCCAGTGATAGGCGATGGCGCGGTTGCGGCCAAGGCGCACCGCCAGGGTGATCTTGCCGCTGGCGGCGTCGGTCTCGATGTCGCGCACATTGTTGATATTGAGCACGGCGGTGGCCAGCAGGCCACAGGCGGTGGCGGGCAATAGCAGATCCCACTCCAGCGTCTTGGTGAAGAGGTAGTAGGAGCCGAGCACCCCGAGCAGGCCGAAGAAGAGGAACACCGAAATATCGCCAAACCCGCGATAGCCGTAAGGGGTCTTGCCCACGGTGTAGGTCACCGCCGCAACAATGGCCGCGCCACCCAGCACCACAAATGCCAAAATCTGCAGCCACTGGCCGCCGAAGGCACAGCCCAGCAGCAGCAGGCCACTGGCCACCGCCGCCAGCGCAGTCAGCCCCATCGCCACGCACATCTGCTTTTTGGTGATAAGACCGGAGACCACCGCCCGCTGCGGGCCGATCCGCTCGCCGTTGTCGGCGCCGGAGACCGCATCGCCGTAATCGTTGGCCAGATTGGAGAGGATCTGCAGCAGGATGGCGGTCAGCAGCGAGAGCGCCATGATGGTGCCATCGAAGGCACCACGACTGGCAGCCAGCCCCGAGCCCAGCAGGATGGAAGAGCAGGCGAGCGGCAATGTTCGCAAACGCGCCGCCAGCAACCAAACAGAGAAGGTATTTGTCATTTTGTGATGGCCAAACAATCGGATATTGATCGTGTTAAGGGTTATCGAACCGGATTTGGGTATACTTGGCCCCGGAGAGTGAAGCTCCCGCGGGCGATTTACATGGACGAATGGGCAGATAATATATAGGAAATCATCGCCCTTTGGCATAAACCTACGGCATCCAGCTACCGGATCGCTCGTTACTACCCGGCTCAGACAAGAATCCATGTTGGCTCAGACCCATATCAAGCAACAACTGGACGCCCTGCGTCACAGCAACGTCAGCGGCTTCGTACGGTTGCGAGTAGCGATCGAAATCCGCTCCTTTCTGGGCTGGCTCGCGGCGCAAACCCTCTATCCCCGCATCTACTGGCAGGCCCGTGGAGAGGCTCGTCCCGAGTATGTCGCGCTGGGCGCCATCCATGAACTGACCGAACCGCACGCCATCAAGCAGGTGTGCACTAACACAGCCAACCAGCATCATGACGACAGCCCTCGCTACTATGGCGGGCTGGCGTTCGATCCGGCCCAGTCCGGCTGGCAAGGGTTTGGCCCCTGCCGTTTCGTGCTGCCCCGCATCGAGCTGGTGCGCCGTGGCGAATGCGTCAGCCTCTGCCTCAACCTCTGGCTGGATGAAAACAATCTCGAGGCCGAACTGCAGGCGGCCGAAGCCGCCCTCGATGCCCTGCGCCCGGAAGCCCCGCTGCCAGCCCTGCAAAAGCAGCCCTGGCAGCGACAGGATTGCCCCGGCCCCGCCCAGTGGCAGACGCTGGTGGAGCGCGTCACCGCCCCCGATTTTCAGGCGCACACCCCCAAGGTGGTGCTGTCGCGGGAGAGCGTGCTGACCAGTCCGAACCACGATGCGGATATCAATCCCTGGGCCATGCTCGACCAGTGGGCCCGCCACGCCCAGGACTGTTTCCACTTCGGTTTTCAATTCTCCCCCGAGCAGGCCTTTATCGCCTGCTCCCCCGAGCGGCTCTACCGCCGGGAAGATCGCCACCTCTTTACCGAGGCACTGGCGGGCACCATCCGCCGCTCCGGCGATGAAGAGGTGGATGCCCAACTGGCCGCCGAGCTGCTGGCCGACAGCAAGAACCGGCTGGAGAACCGGCTGGTACATGCCGACATCCTCAGCCGACTGGCACCACTGACCCACGATGCCACCCTGACCGAGCCACGCATTCTCAAACTGCGCCTGCTGCAACACCTCAAGTGCGATATCGAAGCCGAGCTCAAGCCCGGGGTCTGCGACTGGCAGTTGCTCGACGCCCTCCACCCGACGCCGGCGGTGGGCGGCGCTCCGCGCGAGGCAGCGCTCGCCTTTATCCGCGAATTCGAGCCCTACGATCGGGGCTGGTACGCCGGTGCCTGCGGCATGCTGAGTCGGGAGACCTCGGAGTTCTCGGTCGCCATTCGCAGCGCCCGCATTCAGCCGGGCAGCGTCACCCTGTTTGCCGGTGCCGGCATTGTCGCCGGTTCCGAGCCTGTCGCAGAGTGGGCCGAGCTCGACAACAAGATCGCCAATGTGCTCTCCCAGCTGGGATAGTCATTCACCCTTTTCACGCTACGAGAGCCCCTATGCCCACCCGTAAAGAGCCTGCCAGCGAAGAGTTTGCCTGCACACCGTTTTCGAGCCAGCACGCCACCTTCAACCACGTCTGGTCCTCCCTCTTGCTGGAGGAGCTCTTTCGCCTCGGGGTGCGCGATATCGCGCTGGCCCCCGGCTCCCGCTCCGCGCCGCTGACCATGGCAGCCGCGGCCCATCAGGGCTTTCGTCGTCACCTGCACTTTGACGAGCGCGGCCTCGGCTTTATGGCACTGGGGTTGGCCAAGGGGAGCAACCGGCCGGTGGCGGTGATCATGACCTCGGGCACCGCGGTAGCCAACCTCTGGCCCGCCGTGGCAGAGGCCCAGCTCACCGGCGTGCCGCTGATTATTCTCTCCGCCGATCGTCCTCACGAACTTATCGACAACGGCGCCAATCAGGCGATCGACCAGCAAGGGATCTTCGGCCGCTACCCCGTCTATCAGCAGAACCTGCCGAGCCCCACCCCGACCATTCCGGCGGCGTTTGTGCTGAGTTCGGTGGACCAAGCCTTGGCCAAGCAGGTGCTCACCCCCGGGGTGGTGCACTTCAACTGCATGTACCCGGAGCCCCTTTACCCGGGGGAGCACTATCAGGATTTCTCCGACTATCTGGCCCCCCTCGGTGACTGGCTCGGCTCGCACAAGCCATGGAGCCCGTGGCAGCAAAACGAGCCGACCTGCCCACCTCAGGCGGAGTGGGAAACCTTTCGGCAACAGCGCGGCATCGTTGTAGCTGGCCGCATTACCGACCCGAAGCAGGCACAGACCGCCGCCGCGCTGGCGGAGCAACTCGGCTGGCCGCTGCTGGCAGATCTGCAGAGCCAGATCCGTTTCGATAGCCGCAACCTCATCCATATGGATCTGGCGCTCAACGACCCTGAATTTGTCGCCGAGTTGGGCCGCGCCGAGGTGCTGCTGCAATTTGGCGCGCGGCTTGTCTCCAAGCGGCTTGGCCAGTTCATAAAACACCATTCATGGCAGGATTACTGGCTGGTGGATCCGCAACCGGCGCGGCTCGATCCCGACTACCGGCTGCGCAACCGGCTGCTCTGCAGTGCCAGCGCCTTTGCTGCGGCCCATCCGGTCACCACACAAGCCCCCTGGCACACATTGGCCGAGCTGCAACACAACGCCAGCCAGCAGATCGCCGCTGCCTGCGAGCACTTCTCCGAGCTCGGGGTCTGCCATCGCCTCAACCGCCTGATCGAAGGGCAACTGTTTGTCGGCAACAGCATGCCGGCCCGACTGATGGATATGCTCGGCGAAACGGGCAAGGGGCCGAGCCGGGTGATGACCAACCGTGGCGCCTCCGGCATCGATGGCCTGATCGCCACCGCCTACGGGTTTGCCCAATCGATCGAGCTGGGTAGCGATGAGCCCACCACCCTGCTGCTTGGGGATCTCAGCGCCCTGCACGATCTCAATAGCCTCGCCCTGCTCAGCAAGGCGAGTCGACCGCTGGTGGTGATCCTGCTCAACAACAATGGCGGCAGCATCTTTCGTATGTTGCCGGTGCCCACCGAAGGGGAGCTGCTGGAGAGCTACTACCGGCTGCCCCACGGCCTCAGTTTTGAACATGCTGCCGCCATGTTTGGCCTCGGCTATCGGGCGCCGACCACCCTGCCCGAGTTCGAGCACGATTACAGCGCCGCCCTCCAACATGGCGTTACCTTGATCGAGATCCGGGTACCGAGCGAGCAGGTAGCCGATGATCTCAAGGCGCTGGGGGCCGCCATCCGTGGCAAATAAAGATGCCAATGTGCCGCTGGTGTTGCTGCACGGCCTGCTGGGGGATAGCGGCGACTGGCAACCGGTGATCGACCGGCTGCCCGCCATCCGCTGCATCGCCCTCGATCTGCCGGGTCACGGCCAGTATCGCGATCTCAACGTCAGCGACTTTGAGCAGAACCACCAGTGGCTGGTAGCCGAGCTGGCAAGCCGCAACATTGAACGCTACCTGCTGGTCGGTTACTCGCTGGGCGGACGACTGGCCCTCTATCACGCCAGCCGCGAGCCCGCCGGGCTGCGGGGGCTGTTGCTGGAGAACTGCCACCCGGGGTTACCGGCCAGTGAACGGGCCGCCCGCATCCAGCACGATGAACAGTGGGCGCGGCGCTTCGAGCAGGAGCCCCTGGCTGACGTGCTGGCAGACTGGTACCGGCAAGGGGTGTTTGCCGATCTTGACGATGCGGCCCGGGCCCGCCAGATCGCCCGCCGCCTTGGCAACGACGGTCAGGGCATCGCCACCATGCTGCGCGCCACCTCGCTAGGCAAGCAGCCGGATCTCGCCCCCTGGCTCATGGCGAGCCAGCTGCCGGTTACTTATGTGAGTGGCAAGCGGGATCACAAATTCCATCAGCTGGCTTGCCAGCTGGCGAACCAGGATCGCAGAATCAACCACTTGGTGCTGGATGGCGGCCATAATCTGCACGCCCATCAGCCTGATAACTTTGCCCGACTCCTCGCGGAGTGGGTCAACCAACAAGAAGAGACGAGTCATGATTGAAGCAATGACGGAAGCTGAACTGTATGCACCTGTTCAACATGCCGGGATTGCTCAACTCAGTGTTCAACTCGGTGCTCAACTGCACTCTCCCAGATCAGAAGGAAAAAACCATGATTGAAGCAATGACGGAAGCGGAACTGTACGCTCCGGTTGAGTGGCAGGATTGCTCCGCCGGTTACGAGGACATCCTCTATCACAAGTCCAACGATGGCATTGCCAAGATCACCATCAACCGTCCCCAGGTGCGCAACGCCTTCCGTCCCCGTACCGTCAAAGAGATGCTGCAGGCGCTGGCCGATGCCCGTTATGACGATCAGATCGGCACCATCATCCTGACCGGTTTTGGCGAGAAAGCCTTCTGCGCCGGCGGCGACCAGAAGATCCGTGGCGACTACGGTGGATACCGGGATGACGAGGGGACTCACCACCTCAACGTGCTCGACTTCCAGCGCGACATCCGCACCTGCCCGAAACCTGTGGTTGCCATGGTGGCCGGTTACGCGGTCGGTGGTGGCCACGTGCTGCACATGATGTGTGACCTGACCATCGCCGCCGACAACGCCCAGTTTGGCCAGACCGGCCCGAAAGTGGGCTCCTTCGACGGCGGTTGGGGCGCCTCTTACATGGCTCGTATCGTCGGCCAGAAGAAGGCCCGCGAAATCTGGTTCCTCTGCCGCATGTACGATGCCCGGCAAGCCCTCGACATGGGTCTGGTCAACACCGTTGTGCCGCTGGCGGATCTGGAGCGTGAAACCGTGCGCTGGTGCCGCGAAATGCTGCAAAACAGCCCGATGGCGCTGCGTTGCCTGAAAGCGGCGCTCAACGCTGACTGTGATGGTCAGGCGGGCTTGCAGGAGCTGGCGGGCAATGCCACCATGCTGTTCTACATGACCGAAGAGGGTCAGGAAGGCCGCAACGCCTTCAACGAAAAGCGTCGCCCCGACTTCTCCAAATACAAGCGGAACCCCTGATGACACTAGCCCTGTATCGCTATCAACTGCCTTTTACCCAGCCACTGACCTTTCACGGCAAGGTGGAGGTGGCGCGAGAGGGGCTGTTGGTGCACATCAACGACGGCTGGGGGGAAATTGCCCCCCTGCCCGGCTTCTCGAAAGAGAGCCTGCAACAGGCAGAGGCAGAAGCCCTCGCCACGCTGGCAGCACTGGCCGCCGGCGACACCCCGAACCCCGTGCTGCCGTCGGTGCAATTTGGCCTCGACTGCGCGCGCCGGACATGGCCCGAGCAGCGCAACCCGCTGCCGGAGCCCTATCCCCTCATTCAAGGCTCCCCCCAGGAGCTGCTGCGCAACTGGAAAGAGTGGCTGCACCGCACGCCCGGCAAGGCCAAGCTGAAGGTGGCGCGCTACCCGATGCGTGACGAGCTGGCGCTGATCCGCCTGCTGTGCGATCGCCTCCCCTCCCTCAAGCTGGTGCTGGACGCCAACCAGGGCTGGACTCGCGAGGAGGCGTGGACCTTCTGTGGCCACCTCGACCCGAATCGCATCGAGTATCTGGAAGACCCCTGCGCCGACTTTGCCGACATCGCCTTTGTCGCCAACCGCACCGGCATGCCGGTGGCGCTGGACGAACTGCTGGCGCAGGGCAAGCCGTGGGAGCCGATCCCGCAACTGCGCGCGCTGGTGCTCAAGCCTACCCTGCTCGGTTCGCTGGCCAACTGCGAAGCGCTGATCGCCCGCGCCCGCGAACTGCGGCTCAAGGTGATCATCTCCTCCTGCTTCGAATCGGATCTGGGCCTGAACCAGCTCTTTCATCTGGCAGGCGAGTGGGCGCCGGAACAGGCGCCGGGGCTGGATACCCGCCGCTGGATGGCGGGCAATCTGCTGGGGGAGGATGGCAAACCAGATCTGAGCCGACTGGAGCAACTGTATTACCGTGATTGACCCCTCCCGCTCATCCGAACAGACACCTTGCCCGGTACGCCACCGGGCAATCACAGCCCCGAACCGCATTGCCATCCACGCAGTCTCCCCCCTCAGTTATCGCCAGCTCGATGCCCGCCTCAACAGCCTGTGCCAACAGCTGGAACAAGCCGGAGTGCGTCGTGGCGATCATCTGACAGCGGTGGTGCGCGGGGCGCTGGAAGATGTGCTGCTGGCGTGGGCCTGCGTGCGCAGCGGCGTGGTGTTCTGCCCGCTCAACCCCGCCTTTCCTCTCGAAAAGCAGCGCGAGCTGGCGGTGCAACTCGATGCCGATGCCTTCTGGTCGGCAGGGGAGATCCCGGCAGGCAACTGGCAACCCTTGTGCCTCGACTTCACGCACGAACTGCCGGCAAGCGAGGAAACATGGCCGCTGGAATCGACCCAGCTTAACAATATGATCCTCACCTCGGGCTCCAGCGGCACGCCGAAAGCGGTGGTGCACCGGCTCTGCAACCACCTGGCCTCGGCACGCGGCTCTGCCACCCTCATTCCCCTCGATGAGGCCTGCGGCTGGCTACTCTCCCTGCCGCTGTTCCATGTGGGCGGCTACGCCATCCTGTTTCGGGTCTTTCTGGCGGGCGCCACGTTGGTGCTGGATCAACGTGAACGCTCCCTCAAGGAGCGGCTGGAGTGCCAGCCCATCACTCACCTCTCGTTGGTGCCAACCCAGCTCTGGCGCCTGCTGGCAGAGGGTTTTGATCCCGCCCGTACCCGCCTGCGCGAGTTGCTGCTCGGCGGTGCCGCCATCCCGCAACCGCTGGTGAGCCGCCTCTGCGCCATGGGGCTCGAACCCAAGGTGAGTTATGGTCTCTCCGAGATGGGCAGTCAGGTCTGCACCGCTATACCCGGCGATACAGGCGTAGTTGGCAAACCGCTACCGGGACGGGAAGTGTGCATCAGGGAGCAGGAGATCTGCGTGCGCGGCGCCACCCTGTTTGCCGGTTACTACCGAGATGGCGAGCTGGAACTGCCGCTCGATGACGAAGGCTGGTTTCATACTCGCGACAAGGGGAGGTTCACTGCGGCAGGGGAGCTGCTGGTAGAGGGACGGCTCGATAACCTCTTCATCTCGGGTGGCGAAAACATCCAGCCCGAAACCATCGAGCAGCGACTGGTAGATCATCCCGCTGTCGCCCAGGCGCTGGTGGTGCCGGTACCGAGCGACGAGTGGGGGCAACGCCCCGCCGCCTTTATCGACTGGCACGGCGAGCCGGTTCCCGACTCCGAAATGGCTGCCTGGATCCGTGCCACCCTGCCCGGCTTTATGGTGCCCGACCACTGGCTCCCCTGGCCCGATCTTGGCGGCAATCTCAAACCCTCTCGCCAACTGCTGGGCAAGGTTGCCCGACAACAGACCACTCGGGCACGACAAGCTGAATGAGATCGGACTCACATTTTACCGATCTTCTTTGAAAACAAAAAAGAAACATGTGAGTCCTTACTGCGGCGCCAACCCACGATAATTCGATCAGACTCAAAAAGTCACCATCTTATTGATTTATCTGATTTTTAATTGGCAATTGATATCCCTTTGGAACTGTTTAAATTGCCTTGCGATTACTCGCAAGACAATACACAAACAAGAACAAAGGGATAAAAATGAACCGTTCAGGTACCGGGTGGCTGCTGCTGGCAGGCCCCCTGCTTTTGGCTACATCCTCGGCGCAAGCCAACTACTCCCCCAATGACTGGCGACAGTATCAGCTGACTGGCGAATCGAGCCGGCAACTGGCCGCTCGCATCACCGAGATCACCTACGAGCTCAAGGCGCGCAGCAGCAATGCTCCTTACCAGCAGCTTAGGGTCTACCGTCGCTTCGACTGGCAGAGTAGCGATCTCGCCGCACTGGCCGAGCAACAGTGTGGCGAGCCGCAGCTCAAGGTAGATGCGGGCTGGCAGATCCGCTTCATGCGCTGTGAAGATCGGATTCCGGCGGGCAAGCTCATTCCCGCCAGCAGTTATGACTTTGGTTATGGCCTCAAGCAGGGTCGCTGGGAGCAGCTGGCGGGCACGCCGACCGCCCAGCGGCAGGATCGTCTGCCGCTGCCGCAAGCCATCATCCTGGGTCAGAGCGAAAGGGAGCTGGATCGCTGCGAACTCAACGCACAAGGCCGCTGCGCAGGGTCGGAGTGGCACTATCAGCCGCAGGATTGGCAGCAGTTGCAGGTACTTGAAGAGACCCCGAGTGAGCGGGATGGCCGGTTGGAGCAGATCTTCTTTCGTCTGCAACCGGTGGCAGGTAGTCAGGCTGCTGCTCAGGTCAGCGAGATCCACGTCTGGCGCCGCTATCAGTGGCTGCTGGATCAGCTCACGCCTCAGCAGGAGTGTGATGAGCCGCAGGAGCGCAAGGAGGGGAGCAACACCATCCGCTATCGCATCTGTCGTCAGGTGATCCCCGCTGGCAGCGAGGTTCAGGTAACGTTGCAAGATAGCGGCTACCAATACCCGGTCGCCGGCGGCGAGTGGCAACCCCTGCCAGAGAGCAAAGAGTGGCAGGAGAGCCGGGTGCTCAATCGCCCCATCGTGCTGGCCAGCAAGGAGGAGCAGCTGGAGTGCCGCCGCGCCAACGGTCGTCTCTGCTCCGAGCCCGAGCAGCCCGATGTGGATCTGCTCGATAGCGATGCCGCCAAACTGGTAGCCGACGTGAGCGGCCAGAACAGTCCTGCCTGGCAGGCGGATTACGGCCACGATGACGCCAAGCTGATGGCGGTGGTGCGCGGCATGCGTGCCCTGATGGCGGCCAACCAGCCGACCCATCCGGCAATGGACAAGCTGCTCTACTATGTGCGCGCCCATAACTACCATGGCGGCGTTGGCAAGGAGAGTGATCAGGCCGCCCGGGCACTGGCCGGGGTGATGATTGATCTGCTCAACCACCCATTGCTGCTGGGTGCCGAACCACAGGATCAGGCTGGCACAGTGCTGGAAGCCTGGAGCGTAGCGGCGCAGGGACAACTTGGGCAAGCCGCCTTCCGCCAGAGTGCCGCCCCCATGCTGGCCCAGCTCAACCAGGCGCTCGGCTATGCGGTGCAACATGCGGCGCAGATCAATGGCCACAAACCCTGGGCCGATGGCCTGTTCGAGCTGCTCAATCTGGTCGATCAGAGCGCCTCTTACGGTCAGCAGGCAGACTTCAGCGCAGCTGTGCTGCAACAGGAGGCGGCATTGCGCCAGAGCCTGCTGCAACTAGGCCTGAGCGAGCTGGCCCTCTGGAAACAGCGCGATGGCTCACGGGATCTGTTTATCTTCAACAACATCCTCGATGCCCATAGCCGTCTCTACCAGATGATGCGCTACCTCCATCACACCAGCCCGGATAAGGCGATTGCCTATCGCCAACAGCTGGATCGCGATGTCATCGCCATCATGCACCAGCAGGGGCTGATCCCGGGTGGCCAGCATCCGGCTACCATGCTGGAAGAGGTCTCCCTGACCCTCTCCAGCTACTACCTCACCTACACGGATCGCACCAGCGAGGCTTGTGTCAGCGGTGAGTTCGCCGGGCTCTGCACACCGATCCGCATGGAAGATATTCTGCCGTTCGAGCACACCTGCTCACCCACCCTGCGTCTGCGCGCCCAGGATCTGACTCAGGCTCAGGCCGAAGGGATCTGCCGCGAGCTGGGTGATGAAGAGCAGCGCTTCCACCAGCAGATGGAGACTGGCTGGCAACCGGTGGCCGATGATCACAACGAAGCGCTGGAGCTGGTGATCTTCAACTCCTCCGCCGACTGGGGCCGCTACGGCAGCGCGCTGTTTGGCGTCTCCACCGACAATGGCGGCATCTATATCGAGGGGGATCCGGCTCGCCCCGGCAATCAGGCCCGCTTCTTCGCCTATGAGGCGGAGTGGAAACGCCCTGCCTTCCAGGTGTGGAACCTGCGCCACGAGTATGTTCACTATCTGGATGGCCGCTTCAACCAGTACGGCAGCTTCGGACACTATCCGCTCAACCGCACTACCTGGTGGGCCGAGGGGATTGCAGAGTACATCGCCCACGGCCAGTGCTTTGCCCGGGGTCTGGATAACGTGGCAAACCGCCCCGCTAACCAGCGCCCGACACTGGCGGCGATCCTCCACCTTGACTACGACCAGGGTGGCGAGATGGTCTACTCCTGGTCCTATACCGTGCACCGTTTCCTCAACGATACCGGTCGTGGCGCCAGCTGGCTGGCGCTGGCACAGGCGCTGCGCAATCCGGATCGACAGCAGGCGATGAGCGACTTCGAAGGGGAGCTGGACCGGCTGATCGCCAACGACAGCCACGCCTATCAGGCGTGGCTCGCCCGGGATCTGCTGCCCTGGTGGCAAGCAAACAAGGAGTCAGACGCCTGCAAAGGCAATGACTCCGCCCACTGATAAACCTTCACCGACCAGAGGGGCTGCCACCGCAGCCCCTCGCTTTTTCCCCCGCACTCCCTCTTCTGCTGCGACAACCTCTGCCCGAATGAGGTGCCCGCCCGTTATCAAGCCTGACGCCAGCGGCCGAGTTGTAATAGAATGCCGATAGCCACTCCCAACTTCAGACCCTGACCGCACCGCGCATGAAGAAGTTTGCCAAGATCCTCCTCGCCTGCCTCGTTTTGCTGCTGGCCATGATTGCCATGCTGCTGGGCTACAGCGAGTGGATCGTCTCGGATGCCCGTCACTACACCTACGATCAGGTAGACAAGGTGCCCTACAACCGGGTTGCGGTGGTGCTGGGTACCTCCAAATATCTCTCCGGTGGCGGCCCCAACCACTACTTCAAATACCGTATCAAGGCGGCGGCCGAGCTCTACAACAATGCCAAGGTGGACTTCATCATCGTCTCCGGTGACAACGCCACCGTGCAGTACAACGAGCCACGCCAGATGCGCCGCGCCCTGATCAAGGCGGGCATCCCCGCCTCCGCCATCTATATGGATTTCGCCGGATTCCGCACCCTCGACTCAGTGGTTCGCGCCAAGGAGGTGTTCGGCCAGGAGCGCTTTACCGTGGTCTCCCAGGGCTTTCATAACGAGCGGGCCATTTTTATCGCTCGCCATTTCGGTATCGATGCGGTCGGCTTCAATGCCGAGGATCCCAGCGCCTATCAGGGGATCCGCACCCGGGTGCGGGAAGTCTTTGCCCGCCTGATGGGGCTGCTCGACCTCTATGTGCTGGACAAAGGGCCCAAGTTCCTCGGGGCTCCGGTCCCCATCGGTCTGCCTGTGCCTTGCCAGTCACTGAGTACCATCGGCAGCCTGCAACCTTGCCTAAAACAACCCAAACCGGCGGTGGATGAGGCCAAGCCAGCGGCAGTCTCTGCCGCGGTTGCCACCGAGTCGGCTACTCCATCTGCCTCGGCCGCGACTGAACAAGTCACTCCTGCTTTATCCGCAGCGACAGCCACTGAGCTGGTCACTCCCGCCAAATCCGCGGCAGAAACCGCCGCCGAGATGCCCAGCGCGGCCTTGCCCACATTGCCGATGACCCCTTCAGCCGCCAGCGTCAGCACAGCCACACCATAAACAGACGACCCGCCAACTGGCGGGTCTTGTTATTACAGCGCGGGTTGTGGCGGTGAGCCTGTACACCCATTCCCAGCGATCAGGTCAGCCTCTCGCCGCTTGATAACGGCGGGCCACTTCGGCCCAATCCACCACCTGATAGAAGGCTTCGATATAGTCAGGACGCTTGTTCTGGTACTTGAGATAGTAGGCGTGCTCCCACACATCCAGTCCCAGGATCGGGGTATGGCCATGCATCAGGGGACTATCCTGATTGGCACTGCTCTCCACCTGCAATCTGCCCGCCTTGTCCACCACCAACCAGGCCCAGCCGCTACCAAAACGGCTCAGGGCAGCCTGAGTGAAGGCCTGCTTGAAGGCATCGAATCCCCCCAATTCCCGCTCGATGGCCAGAGCCAGTTCACCGCCCGGCTCACCGCCCCCCTGCGGGCTCATCACCAGCCAGAACAGGGAGTGGTTGGCATGGCCGCCGCCATGGTTGCGGACCGCCCCCTGCAGGGCGGTTGGCAGGGTGTCGAAGCGGTGCAGCAGATCCTCAACCGGCATTGCGGCCAGCTCTGGCGCCCCTTCCAGCGCCGCGTTGAGGTTGTTGATATAGGTCTGGTGATGACGGCTATGGTGGATCTCCATGGTCAAGGCATCGATATGGGGTTCCAGTGCGTCGTAGGCATAGTTCAGGGCTGGCAGGGTATGGCTCATGATGACCTCTGTTCGGATTAATGGAGCCGGGATGAGGGCTCGCTCTGACACAGGCAGTGACCGAGCGAACGCATGATCCCGGCGTGGCTGCCGTGGCGCTGGACGAACGTCAGCAACTCGGCACGGGTTGTGCGGGTATGGCGCAACGCGGCTTCTCGCAGGCGAGAGGAGCAAGCGGGGGAGTGACAGGTCGCCAGCAGGCAGTCGTGCACATAGCAGAGCAGGTCGGCGGCGCGATCGGGCAGAGTCATGGCCACCAGCAGATCCGCCAGATTGTGGTGAGCCACAACCAGCGCCGCCACCGCCTCATCGGCGTCATGCCACTGCACCAATTGCTGACGAGCCAGCCAGAGCGCCTGCTGATAATGAGCTAGCGCCTGATGATACTCGCCGCAGTCAAACAGCCGGTTGCCCTCTCTGGTCTGCTGTTTCCAGTGACTCATGCTGCTGCCACCTTCGGTCGACTCGACCCACCCCTTCACCCAGGTTGCTGTCATATGCTTCACACCAACAAATGATAATAATTATCATTACATGAATCATATCCGGGAGACAAGGGGCGTCGGGATCGCAGCAAACAGCCAAAACAGCGCGGCCACTCCTTGGCAAGGAGTGGCCGCTTGAGGCACCGGTCAGTGAATTCGACCGGCTAATTGCAAGTTAACGGCAGGTCAGATGTTGTTGGCTGGCGAAGGCGGGGCGATCCCCAGCAGCATATGGTCCATCATGCCTACCATGCGCCCTATCTCGGGCTTGGTGATGGTATCGTTGGCCCCCAGTTGCAGCGCTTTCTGGCGGTTGTCATCGCTCATCAGCGAGGAGAACATCACGATGGGCATCTCCTTGTAGGAGGGGGTATCCCGCAGCCGCTTGAGCAGGTGCATACCATCCATGCGCGGCATCTCCACATCGGTGATCACCGCATTGACGAAGCCGGTCACCGGCATTCTCTCCTCCTGGGCCAGACGATCGAAATCCGTCATCATCTCCAGCCCCTCTCCCCCGTCCTTGGCCGTGATCACGTTGTAGCCAGCGGTGCGCAGGGTGGTCTCGATCATCTTGCGGATAAAGGCCGAGTCGTCCACCACCAGAATGGTTTTTCCCTGGCGCAGCGCCATCATGCGATCGTCGATGAGCACCTTGCGGTCCTGGGTGACGTCGTACTTCTCCATGCTGAGCTCGGGGTTGATATCGGCGATGATCTTCTCGAAATCGAGGATCATGATGAGGTTACCATCACGCCTGACCACGGCCACCACGCAGTCGTTCTCCCCCGCTTCCAGAAACTGGCTGGGGGACTCCACATCCTCCCAGGAGACCCGATGGATCCTGCTGACACTGTCGATCAGAAAACCGTTGGCCATCTTGTTGAAGTCGGTGACGATCACCACCTTGTGGCTGGGGTCGGGGTTGGTCTTGATGCCGAGCCAGCCCGCCAGATCCACCAGCGGGATGAGGCGATCCCGCAGGGAGAAGACCCCCACCATATGGCGCTGGGCATTGGGGTAATCTGTGGTCTCCGGCACCCGGATCACCTCGCGCACCTTGGCGACGTTGATCCCGTAATAAGCGGTTTTTTCACGGCCGTCCGGTAGCTGCTTCTTGAGGTGAAACTCGATGATCTCAAGCTCGTTGGTGCCACTTTCGGTCAGGATAGATTTACGCTCTTCCCCATCTTTGGACATCATGGTGACTCTCATTCTGGTTGCGCGGGCAGCAGACCGCTGCGGTTTTCTCTCAGTATAGGAATGGAATGCACTCTGCTGCGCTGATCCGGTCAATATTGCAGCTATAACCACTTGATCCGCTAGGCCGGAGGGTTCGTACCAGCCTATCAGGAAAATTGTTGTGCGATGGAGAAGGCCATCACAGCGTCACAAGGAGAGGACTCATGAATGAGAGCGTGGTCGTGATAGGGGCTGGCGGCGGGATCGGAGCGGCTCTGGTGACACACTGGTTGGCGGCGGGTGTCGGGCCAGTGATTGCCATCAGCCGCCAGCCCGCACCAGCAGGAGCCTCTTCGCCAGCCCTGCACTGGCTATGTTGTGATTACAGCGATGAGCAGATGACTGAAGTGGTGGCCCGCATCGCGGAGTTGGCACCGAGACCCCATCGGGTGGTGATCTGCAACGGCATCCTGCATCAGGGGGAGATCCAGCCAGAGAAGCGGCTCGAAGCAATCAATCTGGATGCCATGACCCGCCTCTACCAGACCAACGCCTTGCTGCCGCTGCGCTGGATCAGCCAGTTGTTACCGCTGTTTGGCCGCGAGCCTTGCACTCTGGCCGTTCTCAGCGCTCGTGTCGGCAGCATTGGCGACAACCGAGCGGGCGGCTGGTATGGCTATCGTGCATCCAAGGCAGCCCTCAACATGCTGCTCAGGTGTGCCGCCATCGAGCTGGCCCGGCGGGCCCCAGGCGTCAAATTGCTGGCTTTCCACCCCGGCACAGTGGATACCCCACTCTCCCGTCCGTTTCACGCCAATGTACCGCCAGGAAATGTGCAGAGTCCCGAGCTGGTAGCCGAGCATCTTGTGCAGCTGATGAACCGGCTGCAACCGGATGGCGAGCTGAGCTTTCTCGACTGGCAGGGCAAACCTATCGAGTGGTAGAGGAACTCAAGAGACGTGCCAGCAGCGTCCGCAAACTCTTGATCACGGCGGGCTTGCCCGCCAGTTGCAACCTCGCGGCCAGCGCCCCCCACTCTGCGTATTGCCAGATGGGGGCAATCAGCAGAGCACGTTCGTCAGGAGTCAGTGAAGCCAACACATCCAGATTGCGCGCCAGCCACAACTGCAGGCTGCATTGGCTCAGTTCAAACGGCTTGTGATGATGGGCAAAGCACTCAACCTCGTCGCGCTCGAACTCGCCAAGCTCCGGCACGGTGACGGTACTGCCTTGCAGGCATTGCCATACCAACTCGGGATCCAATCCTTTCAACTCACCCGCCAGCAAGGTCGGCAGCTGGCGTACAAAACGCTGCTGCCACTGATTCAACTCGGTCTCATGTTCGGGTTTCAGCGCTTTAAGCAGCAGAGCTGCATGGCAGCCGCTGGCAGCATCCCGCAGCAGGCCGATGCGCAGCACCGCCAGCCCGGCCTTGCGCCAGAAGGGGAGCAGGTCGGCGCTGGCCGAAAAGGCAGAACCGAGGTAATCGATCCCCGCCTGACGATAATGTTCTTCAAGCCTGCCAAGCAGCAGCGACCCCAGACCGTGGCGATGCAGCTCGGGATGGATGGCGATACGCATCACTCGGGCGTAGCTGCGCCCCCCCGCCGTTTTGAACCCGGCGTGGGCCAGCAGCGACTGGGGCAGCAGATGGCCGCGCGGACGGCGGCGTCCGGCCCAGATCGCCTCGGCCAGCTCGGGCTCTATCTCCCCTTCCCGCACCACCAGCGCCACACCCAGCAGGCTCTCGTCCTGCTCCAGAAGATGGATATCGAGAGCTGGGCTCTCCAGCAGGGATCTGAGATCGCTCGGCGTAGTCTGGTAGTGAGCCAGCACCAGCAAGCCGAACAGCTGGTTGAGCAACGTCTCGTCGCTCTCCAGCGCCTCCTGATTGACCAGACGCCAGCTCGGGCTAGTCGGCGGCAAGGGAGTTACCACTTCGGCATTGAGACCGAGCAGGCGGAAAATCAGCGGCTCCAGCGGATCGCGCTCACTCCAGCGAATGGGCTCAGAGAGGTGGATCTCCTGCCACTCCGGGGTCTGGCTATCGAGCACCCGCTTGAAGCGCAGGTGAAAACCGCGCCCCGTCCCCTCGTAACCATGCTCGGTGGTGGCAAACACGATGCGGCTGTGGCGGGCCAGCATGGCCTCGAGCAACGGGGTCGGAATGGCGGCCGCTTCATCCACCAGCAGCAGATCGGGATTCATCGCCTCGTGCACCAGCCGATCCGGCGAGCAGTAGCTCAGTCCGGTCAGCTGTTCAGGCGTGGTATCTAGCCCGCGAGCTGCGTGGGCAAACAGGGTCGCTACCGTTGCCTGCGAGGGGGCCGTCACCACTATGTTCAGCCCTGGCTGCTGGCGCAGCAGCTCGGCGGCAGCCAGCCCCAGCAGCGCACTCTTGCCACGACCTCGGTCGGCACTCAGCACCAGCGGCCGACGACGATGGCCGTGCAACACCTTGTGGATGGCGGGCAGTGCCCGTGTCTGATCGCTGCTCAGCCTGCGCTCCGGCCCAATCGGTTGCCACGGCTGCGAGCAAACCGGCGGATCCAGAGAGAGGGCAGGATCACCTTCCAGCAACCGTACCAGCCGGGCGATAAAGCCGTGGCCGGCCCGACCGGCCTCCTCCGGCTGGGCCACCAGCCGGATCCGATCAGGATCCGGCCATGAAGGCCACTGCGCTCTGGGCGGCGTCAGCAACAACAGCAAGCCACCGGCGCGCAGAGTGCCCGCCAGCGCCCCGAAGGCGTCGGGGTGAAAGCCGCTAAAGGCGTTGAACACCAGCGTGTCGCACTCCTGACCGAGCCGCTGCGGCGCCTTGGCGGCGGGTTGCGGAGCATAATGCTCGGGCCCGGTGCCCAGCCAGAAGACGGTCTCGCCGAGCAGGGATTGAGCGCGGGCAATGCACTCGGCCTCCTCCCCCTCCAGCCAGATCAGGCGCCGCTCACCGGCGCGGGCCAACGCCTCGCGCAGGCTGTTGAGCTCTTGCGGCCTCATGAAGCCTGGCTGTCAGCCGGTTTGCGGGGCTCGAACATGCGCTCTCCCATCTGATCGATAAAGGTGTGGGCCTTCTGCACCATGAAACGCTCGGCATCGGCCGGATTGGCAAACAGATCGGAGCGGATAAAGCGGTGAGTCTGCAGCACCCCATCCAGCTCTTTGGTGATGCGGCCCGCCAGCCGATACTGGCCACCTTCGGCCATGGGCTCCGGATAGATGAGATAGCCGGCATATTCGGTGGGAGTGACTTCCGGCGCCTTGGTCGGCTCGCCCCCGAACAGGGCGCTGAACAGTTTCTTGAGCATGGTGATCTCCTCTGGTTGCCAGCATTGTCCCCAAGGGGTTGCACAGTGGCAAGCAGGGTATCTTATTACCAATGGTTATTTGCACTACGAACCATTCTCATTTAGATTTCATCTCATTCCACAAGAGGTGACCATCATGTACGTCTGTTTGTGCCGCGGCATCACAGATACCCAGATCCGCAAAGCGGTGCAGTCAGGTAAAAGCGAATTCCGCCAGCTCAAGCAGTCGCTCGAGGTGGGCGCCCAATGTGGCAAATGCGTGCGTATGACCATGGAGATCATCGCCGCCGAACTCGACAAGATGGAGCAGGAGCAACCCGTGCTCTACTACAAAGTGGCCTGATCCGGACACCTCTTTTCTGATGCGACCCGCCAACAGGGTCACCCCTTTTCTCAGGCGAGCTGGCTCGCCAGACCTCTTGTTGTCACTTTTCTGGACTAAGCTCTAACGATCGAAGCCTCAGGCACGAACCAAGGAGCACTGTCGATGAAAGGAGATCCCAAGATCATTGCCCACCTCAACAAGGTGCTGGCCAATGAGCTGATTGCCATCAACCAATACTTCCTGCACGCCCGCATCTACGATGACTGGGGCCTCAAGGCGCTCGGGCACAAGGAGTATCACGAGTCCATCGATGAGATGAAACACGCCGACGAGCTGGTCAAGCGCGTACTGTTTCTCGAAGGGCTGCCCAATTTGCAGGATCTGGGCAAGCTGCGTATCGGTGAAACGGTGGAAGAGATGCTGCGCTGCGACCTCTCGCTGGAGATGGATGCCATCCCCGACCTCAAGGTAGCCATCGCCTACGCAGAGTCGGTGCAGGACTATATCAGCCGCGACCTGTTCCAGGAGATCCTGGAGGATGAGGAGGAGCACGTGGACTGGCTGGAGACCCAGCTAGACCTTATCGATCGCATCGGGCTGGAGAACTACCAGCAGTCGCAACTGCACCATGGTTCATCCTGAATAGTTATGGCATGAAAAAACGGTTAAAAAACCCGCTCAGGCGGGTTTTTTAATGTCTGGCTGCATAGCTTTTCACGCCACTTATCAGCATGAAAAATAAGCGTATTTTTGCTATTCAGATCGCAAAAACAGACGCTTGGGAGTTGCACTATTGGGGCCCCTCACAGGGACATACAATAACAACATGTGAAAGGACTACATCATGCACTTCCTACCCAACAAGCTCGCGCTAGCCTGCGCCATTGCCCTGTCTCTTGCCGCCTGCAATGACAACAGCTCGAACGCACCTGCAGACCCCGCAGCCACCAAAGCATCCCTGATGCAGACCATGGATGAGGCCCTGCGCGAGAGCCAGTCGCTCGACCCCTACGGTTTTGCCATCGATGCCGCCAGCATCGCCAAGCGAAAGGCACTCGACAGTTCACTGCTCCAACGACTGAATACACTGGATCCCACGGTGTTAAGTGAGCGGGATCGGCTGTTCTACGACATGATCCGCTGGGACTTGCAGATCAATCTTGAAGGATACGATTTACCCCAATCCCAGATCCCGATCCATCACTTCCGCAACCGCGTGGTGGATCTGGCAGATGACGTCGGAGCAGCCCCTGCCAGCGGCAAAGCGGCTCGCACCGTCAGCGGTGACTTCGACTATTTCGAGCACAGCTCGGCCGACAGGGTCACGCCGGGTGATGGCGCATGGCGACGGGATCTCGACCGCACAGACACAGCTCCGGCACTTGCAATGGCAACTCGAGCAAAGACAACAATGACCCCGCAGACCTGGTATCAGGAACACCTCACCTGGCTCAAGGCCTATGATGCCTATCTTGCCGAGGTGAAACACCAGTTCGAGCTGGCCAGTGTTCAGGGTAACACCTTGCCTGATGAGCTGGTAGACCGGCTGCTGGCCCAGCTCAACAGCAAGCTGGATGGGGAGGCGATCGCCGGCTCCTACCTCGGCTGGCAGCAGTTGCCGGGGGATGCCGATGCCGCACTGCGAGCAGACTACAAAGCCGTGTTGGACAGCATCAACACCCGCTATCTGGCGCTGCGCGACTATCTGGATTACCAGCATGGTGGCGCCTATGCCGTGCGCTTGGGTAGTGGCGAGTGTGACGACGGTTTCTGTGGCATGACCAACGGGCGAGACTGGTATAGCTGGCTGCTGAAGAAGCACACCACCACCAATATGACACCCGAGCAGATACATGAGCTGGGATTGAGCGAGGTAGAGCGAATCTTCGCTGCCATGGTCAAGGTATGCCATACCGTCGGCAAGTGTGACAGCGACGACGTGAGCCAGAGCAAGCAGAGCGGCCAAATCTACGCCTTCTTCCGCTATCTGAACGATCCAGCATTCTTCTATCAGAACCCGCTAGAGGTCTGGTCCGCCGGCCTCAACCCGGACAATGCAGCCGGGGCGATGCTGAGCGGGCCACAGCAGCAGGCGCTGGCCGAACACGAGCGGGCACTGCAGGAGTACAACATCTTCAAGAGCAAGGCTGCACTGGTACTGCCGGACTTCTTCGATGCCGAACGTACCATTCCCAAACTGGATTACGAGGTGGTGCCCGTCTCCTATGAAGATGCGCCATACGGCGGGGTGGCCTGGTATCAGGACGGCAACCCGCAGACCGGCCGCAAGGGGCAGTTCTTCCTCAACACATACTACCCCTATGGTCTGCAGAGCTGGAACATCAGCACCCTGCTGGCCCACGAGGCGGCGCCGGGTCACCACTTCCAGATCACCATCGCCCAGGAGCTAGCCGCCAAGGATCCCGACTTCCCGCAGTACGTGGCTAACGCCTCCTACACCTCCTATGCGGAGGGCTGGGCGCTCTACACCGAGTACCTGGCGGATCACGACATGGGGCTCTATCAGGGACGGGGCCTCTATGATCCGGCGGTGGGAGACGTGAAGGTCGAGGGATCATCCGCCTTCAACAACCAGTTGCAATACTTCGGTCGCCTCAACGAGGAGATGCTCAGGGCGATGAGGCTGGTAGTGGATACCGGTATCCACTGGTATGGCTGGAGCCACGATCAGGCTGTCAACTACATGAAGGAGAACTCGGCGCTGGGGGCGGGGGACATCAGTTCCGAGGTGCCACGCTACATGGCCTACACCGGTCAGGCGACCTCCTACAAGGCAGGCCAGCTGGCGCTGATCCGGATGCGGGAGTCGGCAGAGCAGGCACTGGGCGGAGGCTTTGACCTCAAGGCGTTCCACCACCATGTGCTGGAATACGGCATGCTGCCCATCTCGGTGTTGGAGCAGAAGAACAAGCAGTGGATTGAACAGTCGAAGTGATCACAGTTACGGCGCCCGGCAAGGCAACGGGCGCCGCTTTCGATTAGGATACGGCTCTCTGCAAATAACAATGCTACGGACGATTTCCATGGAACAGATTGCACGCGAGATGGCGCCTCACAAACGGGTGGCTCTGGTGGCTCACGACAATATGAAGACCCCTCTGCTGAACTGGGTGATGCGTCGCAAGGAGGAGCTCAAGCTGCACCATCTCTATGCGACCGGCACCACCGGCACCATGCTCGGCAAGAAGGCGCAGCTGCCCATCACCTGCCTCTTCTCCGGCCCCATGGGGGGCGACCAGCAGCTCGGCGCCCTGATCGCCGAAGGGAAGATCGATGTGCTGATCTTCTTCTGGGATCCCCTCAATGCCGTGCCCCACGATCCGGACGTGAAGGCGCTGCTGCGCCTCGCGGCAGTCTGGAACATCCCGGTCGCCACCAACGAGGCGACCGCCGATTTCATCATGGACAGCCCCCATATGCGGCAGGCGTTCAGCGTACAGATCCCGGATTACGCCGGTTATCTCAAGGCGCGCACCGAGTGATCGGCGAACCCGTCATGCAAGAGGGCCGCAACAAGCGGCCCTCTTTAATTGGGAAAATGAATCAGCCAAGGAAACAAACCGGCACCGGCTTATAGCGCCCGGGCGAGAATGCGTGCCACCCGATCCGGGTCGATATCCTGTTGTTCACCGAGCGCGGTACGTCCCACCCGCTTGAGGTTGGAGCAGACCGCCGGAATGCAGCTTTCGCTGAGGCCATAGTCGGCCAGCCGGGTACCCAATCCCATCTTCTGGAAGAACTGCTCGGTGCGGATAATCGCCTCTTCGATGCGCAGGGCCTTGTCCTCGCGGGTCGAATGCCACACCCGTTCGGCAAACTGAGCCAGCTTGTCCTGCTTCTGGCTCGCCCGCTCACGCAGCAGTGAGGGGAGCACCACCGCCAAGCTCTGGCCGTGATCAAGCCCGTAGAGCGCCGTCAACTGATGGCCGATGGCGTGAGAGGCCCAATCCTGCGGCACCCCACAGCCGATAAGGCCGTTGAGCGCCAGACTGGCCGCCCACATCAGATTGGCCCGCACCTGATAGTTGGTCGGCTCCGCCAGCGCCTTGGGGCCGTTCTCCACCAGCACCTGCAGCAAACCTTCCGCCAGCCGATCCTGTACCTCGCCCCCCACCGGAAAGGTGAGGTACTGCTCGGCAATATGGACGAAGGCATCCACCACTCCATTGCCGGTCTGGCGAGGCGGCAGACTGTAGGTGGTCGCCGGATCGAGCACCGCAAATTGCGGCTGCACCAGCGAGCTTCTGAAGGAGATCTTCACATCCCCCCGGCTCACCACCGAGGTGGGATTGCTCTCGGAGCCGGTGGCTGGCAGGGTCAGCACACAGCCCATCGGCAGCGCCTTGTGCACGCTCGCCTGTTTACCGCAGATATCCCAGGGATCATCCCCCTCGTAGCAGGCGGCAGCTGCAACAAACTTGGTGCCATCCACTACCGAGCCGCCACCGACCGCCAGCAGGAAGTCGATGCGCTCGCGCTTCACCTGCGCCACCGCCTCCATCAACAGCTCGAATCTGGGGTTGGCGCCGATGCCGGAAAACTCCTGCCACGTCACCCCTTCCAGCGCCCGGGTCAGCTGCTCATAGACGCCGTTTTGCTTGATGCTGCCACCGCCGTAGAGCACCAGCAGCCGGCTGCCGGGCGGGATCAGTTCGGGCAGGCTGGCGATCTGCCCCTCGCCGAAACAGATACGGGTCGGATTGGCATATTGGAAGTTGTACACGGCGGACTCCTCGACTGGCTCAATGCGCGGACATTGTGCGCCTGTGGGGAGGTGAGGTCAAAAGAGGTGGCAGAAGCTTGCCCATCGGCGGTCGACACTGGCCCATCGGTGCCGACCGGGTAGATCTCAGAACAGCGGCAGGATCAGGCAGTTTTGGCCTCATCTTTGGATGAGCTCTTCTTGCCGGTCAGGCGATCCATTGCCTCTTTCAGCATCGCCTCTCGCTGTTCGTTGAGCGGCTTGCTCTGCTCCGCACGCTCTTCCGGCGTCAGCTTCTTGTTATCGGCGATGGTCTTGAGCTTCTCTTCGATCTCGTTGAACTTCTTGCGATCGAAACCGAGCGCCTTGTCCACCAGCTGCTGCACCACGCCCCCCTTGTCGGAGCTCATATCCAGCGCCGGTGGCAACTTGTTGTTCTTGGCCAGATGTTCGTAGGTCAGCACCTGCTGGGCCTGACCGGTCATGCGCTGGGTGGAGAGGCTGACCATCTCCTCCCAGCCACCACCCTGACCGCCGCCACTGGCACTGTTGAGGGTAGCGAGGGCGCGGTTGTTGGAGGCGCTCTGGGCAAGCTGCTGGCTGTAGGGTTTGATATCCATGGGGGCTCCAATTCAGTGCGCATCTGCGGCAATGGGCACAGGCTGATCCGGTCACATGGGGCGTCATGCCCCACCATTATCAATTAAACCAGCAAGTTACAGGCCAACTTGTCAGATAGTGCGAAATCCAGAGATATGGCGGATCTCGCCACGCATCCCTCGCAAGCAGGCGTCAGAATCATGACTCATCTGCTGCCAGCTCACGCTGTTTTGGCACATTTTGCCGTCCACGCGCCACGATGCCAGAGAAAAGTCAGGAACCGCAGCTCGATCACAAAATAAACAACCACTCAGGAATACAATTTTGGCGCACATCGCAACCAGCCAGCCGTGTCATGGATGATCTGTTCGAAAAACCAATAACAGGCAGACCAATCTGCCGTGCTCACTCCGCTGCCAGTTCGGAGTTGCAGCCTCCCCACACCTCATCCCCTCGTCTGACTCTCACTCACCGCAATCCTTCGGGTACACCTATGAAAAAACACACCTTGAGTCTTCTCTCTGCCACCCTGCTCACCCTGCTTGGCACCAGTGCCGACGCCTGTACCGGCCTTATCGTCGGCAAGGGCGCCAGTGCCGATGGCAGCGTGATGATCGCCAGAAACGAGGATTTTGGCGTCAACAACTGGAACAAGTACCTCGCCTTCCGGCCCGCGCAGCAGAACGAGGGCAAACTCTGGAAGCTGGGCAGCGGGCTGGAAGTGCCGATGCCCAAGGCATTTTTCGCCTACTCCGCCATCCACGACTGGGATGCCACAACCAGCGACCCGGCAGGCAAATATTATGAGGAGCGCGGCATCAACGAGTTCAACGTCGCCATCTCGGCCACCACCAGTGCCGAGGTCAACGACAAGGCCCAAAAAGCCGATCCGCTGATCGAGAAGGGAGTAATTGAAGCCATCATCCCCACCCTGATCCTGCCGCAGGCCAGGACGGCCAAAGAGGGGGTCGAGCTGCTCGGCCGCTATGTGGAGCAATATGGCGCCGGTGAGGGCAACAGCCTCTATCTGGCTGATGTGAACGAGGCCTGGCTGATGGAGATCGGCTCCGGCCACCACTGGATTGCGGTGCGGGTGCCGGACGACAGCTACGCCATGGTGGCCAACGGCCTGCGCATCCACGGCGTCAATCTCGACAGCGCCGATGTGCTGCACTCGCCCAAGCTGCTGGAGTTCGTACGCGAACACAAACTGCTGGATAACGCCGACCCGAAAGAGTTCAACTTCGCCAAGGCGTTCGGGGTGATTGCCGATCCCTACAACGTGGATCGGGAGTGGCTCGGCCAGAACATGCTGACGGCCTCCCACAAACAAGCGACCCGGCAGGCGCAATATCCGCTGTTTATGAAGCCGGATGCCCCCATCGCCGTGCCGGACGTGGCCAGGCTGCTGAGCGCCACCTATGAGGGCACGCCGCTCGCGGGCAAGGCGGAGCGGCCGATCCGGGTCGATCGCCAGCTGGAATCCCACGTCATCCAGCTGCGCAAGGAGATGCCCAAAGAGCTGCAGGGATTGATCTGGCAGAGCTACGGCGTGCTGGCCGAATCTGTGATGGTGCCGATCTACAACACCCTGGAAAACTATCCCCTGCCCTATCGCACCGGCAGCGACAGCTACTCCGACGATTCCGCCTACTGGCAGTTCCGCAGCCTGACCGCGCTGGCCAGCGCCGATCCGGACAAGTACCTGCCGCTGCTGCGCGGCGTCTGGAGCAAGGAGAGCAACAAGCTTTACAAGGAGGTGGAGCTGCTCGACAAGAGCCTGAAACAGGCCTACGCCAGCGACAAGGCTACCGCCATCGGGCTGGCCGCCGACTACTCCTATGGCCAGTTGGAGCAGACCTATCGGATGGCCAAAGATCTGCGCTACAAGCTGATGACGGATCTCACCAAGCGCACCGAGAAGAAGTATTCGCCGGAGGAGTTCAAGAAGATCATGAGCCTGTGACCGGCTCGCCAACGCAAAGAGGCTCCCACGGGAGCCTCTTTTGTTTCAGCCAATCCAACAATCAGCGGCGGCTGATATTGAGCGGGCCGAAGGTCTGGGCCACCGGCATGATCTCGATGCTGTTGATGTTGACGTGGGCCGGTTGCTGACTCACCCAGAGCACGGTATTGGCGATATCTTCCGGCTGGATCGCCTCCACCCCCTGATAGACGGAGGCCGCCTTGGCATCGTCACCGTGGAAGCGCACGTTGGAGAACTCGGTGCCGCCGCACAGGCCCGGCTCCACGTTGGTGACGCGGATGGCGGTACCCGCCAGATCGGCGCGCAGGTTGAGGCTGAACTGCTTCACGAACGCCTTGGTGGCGCCGTAGACGTTGCCGCCCGGATAGGGGTAGGTACCGGCGATGGAGCCGATGTTGATGACGTGGCCGCGATTGCGCGCCACCATGCCCGGCAGCAGCAATCGGGTGAGCAGGGTCAGACCGCTGATGTTGGTGGCGATCATCTGCTCCCAATCTTCCAGATCCGCCTTATGGGCTGGCTCCAGACCCAGCGCCAGACCGGCGTTGTTGACCAGCAGATCCACCTCGCTCCACTCGGCTGGCAGCCCGTCGATGGCAGCGCGGGTGGCCGCCTTGTCCTGCACGTCGAACGCCAGCGGCAGGAACTGCTCGCCCAGCTCGTCAGCCAGCGCAGCGAGCCGCTCGGCGCGGCGACCGGTGCCGATCACCTTGTAGCCCGCCTGCACCAGCTGGCGGCTGATGGACTCACCAAAACCGGACGAGGCGCCCGTTACCATTGCAATCATCTGAACCTCCATTAACTCAACCGATATTGTTATTTGTGTTGTTGAAACCAATCTGATTTATTCATCACTCAATTCACGTCCGGTCGCCTTGCGCCAGACAAATACCACCAGATGGAGCAGCAGCAGGCCCGAGCCTCCCAGCGCGAACAGCAGGCCGGTGAGGGCGTTGACCGAGGTATCGGCGCCGCACCACCACCAAACCAGCCAGCCGACCAGGCCGATGGCGAAGGTCTGGATGGCACAGACCGGGCAGCGCCCCAGCTTGGCCCTGATGGCGGTGGCAAGACAGTTGTCGCAGCTCATCCTGCTCCTCTATTCTGCTCGTTCAACATGAACAGTTGGCCTGTGCAGAGGGCTTGCGCGCCTGAGTGCGAGCCACTCTGCGCCGCTCACGCTCCTCGTCACTCACCAGCGGCAGCACCAGCCGGTGGGCGTGCTGGTCGCGGCCATAGTAGTCCGCCAGCCGCTGCTGGGGGCGAAATCCCAATCCCTGATAGAGCGCCAGCGCCTCTTCGTTGGCGTCCCCCACTTCGAGGCGAATCGCCCCCCAGCCAGCGGCCTTGCCCTCGCGGATCACCTGCTCCAGCAGACGGCGGGCCCAGCCCAGACGGCGCACTGTCCAGCGGATGGCAAGCGCCTGAATGACCAGCCGATCCCAGCCTCTGTGCTCCAGCAGGCAGAGATAGCCCATCAGCTGATGTTTCTCGTCCAGCAGCAACAGGGTGCGCCCCTTGGCGTGGGCCAGCAGATAGTGCCAGCGGCTGCGGCCAAAGGCGACTTCGGGAGGAAAACAGTAGCGTTCCAGATTAACGATGGCGCCCAGATCATCGGTTCGGGCCGCACGTACGGTCAACACGGGGAGTCCTTGTTCGGTTATTTATCCTCAGCACCAAAAATGCGACTTGTATCACAAGTTACCAAGGCGTCATATTAGGCACTGTAACCTCTTGTTTCCCCTCGCGCCATTGTCGTGCTTGTCGGTGCATCGAAGCCCACTGGGGATCCTGCCTGTTCAGGCAGTCTGATCTGTGGAGCCGAAAATATGAGTACCTATGTCATCGTCGAAGAGCTGGGCGACTGGCCTTGCCATGCCGATTATCTGCTGACCGCCCGCACCTATCTGCAACATGGCGTGCCGACCACCGGCGGCCGACCCCGCATCATCAACCTCTGCCGCAATCTGGAGCACTTGAGCGCAGGCTACTACTGCTCGCTGCTGGCCCAGGCCCGCGGCCACCACTGCCTGCCGGGTCTGCAGGCCATCAGCCGACTGCAACCCCAGCAGCCACCGGCCAAGCTGTGGCGCAAGGCACAGGGGTGGCTGGCCCAGCAGAGCGAGGATCGGATTAGAGTGCGCGCCATCTTCGGCCAGTGCGAACAGAGCGAGCTGGCGGGACTGGCCCGCTACTACTATGGCCTGAGCCAGCTGCCGCTGCAGGAGCTGACCCTCAAGCGCGGCCGCCACGGCTGGTCCATGCGCCAGCAGCAGAGCCTGTCGCCGCTGGCGCTGAGCCCAAGCGAGAAAGAGTTGATGCTGCACCACGCCCAGGCGCTGGTGGGGACCGGTGATGAGGAGCAGGCGGCGCCGCTCTATCAGCTCGCCATTCTGGTGGATCCCGATGACGGCCGCGCCAGCAGTGACGGGCTGGCGCTGGAGCGCTTTATCCGTGCTGCTGCCGCTCAAGGCATCCGGGCCGAGATCCTGCCACCGTCGGCCATCGAGCGGCTACCGGAGTTCGACACCCTCTGGCTACGGGCCGAAACCGCGGTCGGCCACTACACCTTCGAATTTGCCCATCGCGCCGAACAGCTCAAGATGCCGGTGATCGACAGCTCCCGCGCCATCCTCGCCTGCAGCAACAAACTCTATCTCTACGAGCTGATGGTGCGCAGCGGCGTGCCCATGCCGCCCACCATGGTGGTGACCCGCCGCGGCCGCCACCATGTGGATGAGCTGGTGCAGCGGCTCGGCCTGCCGCTGATGGTGAAGGTACCCGACGGCGCGCAGGGGCGCGATCTCGCCATGGCCAGCCACGAGCAGCAGCTGGCCCGGCTGCTGGACGAGGGGCTGGGCCGCTCCGCCCTGCTGCTGGTGCAGAGCCGGATCCCCGCCGAGTTTGACTGGCGCATCGGCTTTCTCGATGGCTCGCCGCTGTTCGCCTGCCGCCGCTACCGGCCCGAACCCGGCAACCGCATTCGCCGCCGCAAGCACCCCCTCGACATGAGCCGCATCGAGGCGCTTCCGCTTAACGAGGTGCCGGAGCGGGTACTGCAGACCGCTCGCCGCGCAGTGCATCAGCTCGGCAATGGCCTCTACGGGCTCGACTTGCGCCAGCAAGGGCGTGACTGCGTGCTGCTGGAGATCGTCGACAACCCCTGGATCCGCGGCGATATCGAAGACAAGGAGGCGCAGGATCTCTACGAGCGACTGGCCCGTGCCTTCCGCCAACGGCTGGAAAACCGGGGCCAGACCACCGCATAATCCCGCCATGACTTTGTCGCCCACAATGACAAAGAGGGCCCCGTAATGGGGCCCTCTCTCATATCAAAGCGTGCTGCGGCTGACTTATTGCAGACGCAGGAAACGCCCGCTCAAGGGCGGTATCTCCACCGTTACGCTGCTGCCGCCGATGGCCAGACTCTCGCCGCTTTGCAGGTCTACCAGCGCACTGCCGCTGCGCAACTTGCCCGCCGGCAGGTTGTAGCTGAGCGCCGTGGTGGAGAGGTTGAGCAGGTAGACTATCTGCTCGCCAGCCGTCTGTTTGATGTCGCCATAGAGGCTGCCATCGGCCACCAGTTTGACTCGCTCCCCCTGATAGAGAGCGGGGTGGGCGGCACGCATCGCCAGCAGCTGGACGAGCCACTCTTTCAACTCAGCCTGTTCGCTACTTGGCACAAAGCCGGTGACACCAGGCACCTTGCCATCGCTGCGGGCCACATGATCATCGCACAAGCCCTGCGCCGCACAGTCACCACCAACCTTGGCAGCAAAGCCCGGCACCTCGTCGCCAAACTCCTCGCCATAGTAGAAGGTGATGGGGCCGGAGCGGGCCGCCATAAAGCTGAAGGCTGCCTTGTGGCGCTGCCAGTACTCGGTCGACTTGAAGTTGCCCCGCTCCAGCAGATCGCCAAAACGCACCAGATCGTGGTTGCCCAGCATCAGGTTCGGCATGGCGTGATTCGGGTAGTTCTCCACCTTGTTCCAGCTGGCATCGAGCACGCTGGCCCCCTGCCCGCCCTTGCCAGACTCCTCCACCGCCAGCGCCTGCACGATGCCGTAGCGCAACGGGAAGTCAAAGGCCGAGGAGAGCGCCGGATTGTCGCTGCTGCCGTAAGCCTGGGCGCGAATGTCATCAGCCCCCTTCCACACCTCGCCCACCATATAGCCAAGGGTGCCCCACTGCTGCCCTGCCGCCTTGCGCGCTGCGCTGGCCTGCTCCACCTCGCTGCGAATGGCGCGCCAATCATCCAGCCCAAGCTGATAGGCCTGATCGAGGCGCCAGCCGTCGATGCCGTACTGCTCGACCCAATAGCGGGCTACCTCCTTGAAGTAGGCGAGGCTCTCCGGCTTGCTGTAATCCACCAGCTGGCCGGGATAACCCGCACCACCGCTGGTGAGGGCTGGCAGACGCCCCTCTGGCGAGGGCTTGCTCACCCCTACCTTGTTGACGTGGCCAAACACCCCGTCGAGGAAGACATAGAGGCCGCGCTGGTGCGCCCCGTCTACCAGCTGTTTGAGCTTGGCATTGCTGCCAAAGTTGGGATCCACGGTAAAAAAGTCGCAGGCGAAGTAGCCGGTGGCATCGAGCTTGTTATCGCCGCCTTGCCCCGCGCAGGAGTCGAACACCGGGGTGAGCCAGATAGCGTTGACGTTGAGACTCTTGATGTGGTCGAGACTGTCGATGATCCCCTGCAGATCGCCGTTGTGCTGGGAGGGGCCATAGCCGACGCCGTAGTTGGCACTGCCGTCACCATCGGCAAACGACTCCACCATCACCTGATAGATGCGCAGGTTGCAGGCGGGTTGATCGTCGCCATAGCAGGCACGACTGGCCGTGGCGACCGGAGGGTGGGTGACCGGCGGATTGACGACGGGGGGAGCGCTCTCCCCACCTGAACTACCGCTGCCGCCGCAAGCCGCAAGTAACAGGGCAGCCCCGAGCAGGCCGCCATAGCGTAACGTTCCCTGTTTCATTGTTATGTTCCCGCTGTGAGAGCAGGCGTCTGATACGCCTGTTTTTCACCATGATAGCGATGCTCACACAGCGGTGTCTGTGACTGAAAACGTTATCTGACTCAACTGGTTAGAGCACCCCTGCCGAGGCAAAACGGTAGTTGAGCGAGAGCCAGTAGGAGCGACCCGGCTCGGGGATGCGGCCGCTCTGCTCATAGCCCAACCCGGCCTGGCTGGCGTGCACCGACTTGGAGAGGTGCTCGTAGTAGAAGGTGTAGAACAGGTTGTCCACCCCGGCCGAGAGTTGCCACCCCTTGGCAAACTGCCAGGCGCCGCTCAGGTTCATGGTGAAGAAGCCCGGAGTCTCCCCCTGATCCTGACCGGCGACCGTGCCGGAGCCGACGTCTACCCGATCCTGCGCCGCCACGGCGCGCCCCAGCAGGGTGAAACTCAGCGCTTCGTCCGGCTGCCAGCCCAGCGCCAGCTTGCCATCGAGGGGCGGCATCTGGGCCAGCGGTTTGTTGTCGCTCTGGTTTTCGCCGTAGACCACCGCCAGACCACCATCGAGACGCCACTGCTCGGCAAACTGCCAGCGCCCCTCCAGCTCGCCGCCCCGGGTCTGGGCATCGATATTGCGCACCTGGTTCGACTTGCTGTTATAGAGCAGGTAGTCCTTGATATCGGCGCTAAAGAGGGAGAGGGTCAGGTCCAGCTCGCGACTGCGCAGGGCCAACCCAGCATCCCACTGGCGACTGCGCTCCGGGTTGAGGGTGAACGGGGTACTGTCCTTGCTGCGCTCCCAGTAGTCCGGCGCCCGCTCTGCCTGCCCCCAGGCCAGATAGCTGGACCAGCGGGGCGACCACTGGTACTCGTAGCGGCCAAACCCGCTGTTCAGACTCAGGGTATCGCTGTAGAGGGTCTGTTCACCGGCGCCATAGCGGGTGGTCTCTACCCTATCCTGACGATAACCGCCCTTGTAGCTGTGAGCCCCCTGCTGACGACCCAGCTCGGCAAAGCCACCCTGCTGCTCGAAACGCAGGGTGCGCTGGCGATCCTTGGTGGCATAGTCGACCCCACTCCGACTGCGATGCTGATCCCGGTTGCTGTCTAGCCCGGCGGTCAGCAGCCAGTCGGCAGGCAGGGCGATATCGTTGGCCCAGCGCCCGCCGGTATTGCGGCGATCCGGGTTGGAGAGCATCTTCATGCCGCTGTTTGGCCGCAGGCTGAAGTTGTCCATGATGTGGTCTATGTAGTTGTCCCACAGGGTCAGCTCGCTGCGCTGCCAGTGAGTGGTGACCTGCTCCTGCTTGAGCTTCAGCCCGAAGGATTCGCGATCAAACATGGGGCCATCCATGGTGCGGTCCGCATAGGCGGCGCGGGCGTTGCTGCGCTCGGCGGTCAGTTCCAGCCAGGTGTGCTCCCTCGGCGTCCAGCCCAGCTGGGCGGTGCCGTTCTCGCGGCGATAGAAAGATCGCACCTTGTTACCGTGACCATCGCGGTAATCGTCGCTATCGGAGTGGGTGAACTGACCGCGCAGATAGCCGTCGGTCGAGCCCGCCGTCATATCCACCATCTGATCATCACGGCCAAAGCTGCCATAGAGGGCCGAGGCATCGGCCTTGAGGCCCGGTGCGGTGAACTCGGGCCTGTCCCGCTCGAACAGTACGGTTCCCGCCAGGGTGGCACCCTGCTCGAGGGATTGCGGCCCCTTCAGCACCCGGATCCGGTCAAAGGATTGGGGGAACACATAGGCGGTGGGCGGGTCCATCCGGCCGCCACACCCACCGGCCAGCATGCCGCCATCCATCTGCACGTTGAGGCGGGACATCCCCATCCCCCGCAGCACGGGATCGCCACCGAGCCCCCCTTTGCGCACCATGCTCATGCCGGTGACATTCTTCAGATAACCGGCGCCGTCGGCAGCGGGCATGGGGGAACCGGGCTTCTTGGGATCCAGTGTTACCTCCAGGGTGCTGGCGGGGCGGGTTGCCACCACCACCATAGGGTCTAGCTGTTGAACCGATTCCTGACCGGCAGCGCCGTGACAGGCGAGCCCACCAACCAGCAGGGCAAGGGGTGTGCGCATATGACAAGCCATACATTTTCCTTATGTATTTGTTTGTTTTGTTATTTTCATTCAACCAACCAAACCTTTCAGCAAGGGAAAGGTTTGCCATCTGGCCGCAAAAAAGGCCTGCGGCGCGAAAGCGGCAAGCCTCTGTCAGGTGAAGCGAAGGCAAGTTGGCAAAATGTTGCGCAGGTTTTACCCAAGTTGGCTCAGAAAGGCAAACGGGCAAACATTCCAGTAACAGGAATCTGGCGTTGGCTCACAAAAAATGGGGATTAGCTGAAGGCTTCCCGCTCATCGATGGGAGAGATGAGGTGATAGACCTCATGGGCGGATAGCGTGCAGCCAACAGGCCACTCCAGCTGGTGGTGACGGTTGATGAAGACCCGGGCGCAGTGACGCTCGCTCTCCAGCTTTGCAAACAGCGGCTGGGTTCGCCAGGGGGTCAGATCCAGCACCCCCGTGGTGCCATCCGATAACACCAGAAACAGGCGCCATCCCCGCACATACTCGACATCGATAAAGACCGGCATCCCTTCGGCTCCGATTGAGATAATTCGCGGCAATTATAAACACCAGCGCTCCATCCATACACGCTGCGGCTCACATTTTACCCAGCAGATTATGCTGTGCTCATTAGTGGCGCGACATCACATTTTTAGATGATAAATGTGTTAATGCCGACTTTTAACAAACTTGAATGCAACCTTAACCAATTCGATCTGTCATAACCTCACAACAAGTAAAAAACGTCTGTGGACAGGCGCTTACAGTCTCATTCAGGAACAAACATGACAGATCTAAAACAGCGACTCGGCCCGTTCTGGCCCTTCGCCATCTTCTGCGCGCTCGCGCTTTTCTCTCTCTCTTTCAGCCGAATTGCCCTCGGTATATGGCAACTGGAACGGGTGGATGCCGTGGCCGGTTGGCAGGAGATGCTGCTGCAAGGGATCCGGGTCGACTTTGCGACCCTCTGCTGGGTCTGGGGTGTCCCCGCCATGCTCACTCTGCTGCTGGCAGGCCCCCATGCCATCGGTCGCGGCTGGCTGCAACTGATGCGAGTGTGGCTGACCGTCGGACTCTGGCTGATGCTGTTCCTCGAGATCTCCACCCCCTCGTTTGTCACCGAGTATGGCGTGCGCCCCAACCGCCTCTATGTGGAGTACCTCATCTATCCAAAAGAGGTATTCGCCATGCTGTGGGCGGGCCGCAAAGCCGAGCTGCTGCTGGCGGTACTCTTCAGTGGCGCCGTGCTGACCGGCGGTTGGTGGCTGAGCGGCCTCCTGGTGCGTGGCCTCAGCTTCCCCCGCGGGTATCTGCGTCCGGCCTTCGCCCTGCTCATTCTGGCCATAGGTTTTCTCGGTGCCCGCTCCAGTCTCGGCCACCGCGCCCTGAACCCGGCCATGGTCGCCTTTGCCGAAGATCCGCTGGTCAACTCGCTCACCGTCAACTCCGCCTACTCCCTCTTCTTTGCCATCAAGCAGATGGGCGCCGAGGAGGATGCCGGCCAGTTTTACGGTGAGATGACGGAGCAGAAGGTGCTCGAGGTCATGCGCAAGGAGAGTGGTCGTCCGGCCAGTGATTTCAACTCCGATCTACTGCCCAGCCAGACCTTCAACCAGGCGAGCTTCCAGGGTAAACCGAAGAATCTGGTGATCCTGCTGCAGGAGAGTCTGGGCGCCCAGTTTGTCGGCTCCCTCGGCGGCCTGCCGCTCACCCCCAACATCGATGCCCTGTCGCAGCAGGGTTGGGCCTTCGAGCAGCTCTACGCCACCGGCACCCGATCGGTGCGCGGTATCGAGGCGGTACTGACCGGCTTCACGCCGACCCCGGCACAGGCGGTGGTCAAACTCGGCAAGAGCCAGACCAACTTCTTTACCATCGCGGATCTGCTCAAACAGCGGGGCTACGACACCAGCTTTATTTACGGCGGCGAGAGTCACTTCGACAACATGCGCAGCTTTTTCCTCGGCAACGGCTTCACCACCATCGTCGAGCAGAAGGATTTCGACAATCCGGTGTTCAAGGGCTCCTGGGGCGCCTCCGACGAGGATCTGATGGCCAAGGCCGACGAGACCTTCAAGGCGCTGCACAAGGAAGGCAAACCCTTCTTCAGTCTGGTGTTCAGCTCCAGCAACCACGATCCGTTCGAATTCCCGGACAACCGCATCGAACTGTTCGAGCAACCCAAACAGACCCGCAACAACGCGGCAAAGTATGCGGATTACGCCATCGGCGAGTTCTTCAAGAAGGCGAAACAGTCCGAATACTGGAAGGACACCCTGTTTCTGGTCATCGCCGACCACGACAGCCGGGTCGGTGGCGCCAGTTTGGTACCCATCCCCCGCTTCCATATCCCCGGCGTCATTGTGGGTGACGGCATAACGCCGAAGAAGGATCCACGCATCGTCAGCCAGATCGACATGGCGCCGACTCTTCTCTCCCTGATGGGGATCAGTGCCGACTATCCCATGCTCGGCAAGGATCTGACCCGTATGCCCGCCGACTGGCCGGGGCGCGCCATCATGCAGTACGACAAGAACTTCGCCCTGATGCGCGGCAAGGATGTGGTGATCCTGCAACCGGAACGGGCGGCAGAGGGCTATGTCTACGACAATGCCAGGGAGAAGCTGACTCTGGCGGCGCAGCCGGACGCCTTGAAGGAAGATGCGCTTGGTCTTGCCCTGTGGGGCAGCATGGCCTATCAGAAGAGTCTCTATCAGACGGCCAAGGATGAACGCACCGCCGCCAATTGAGCCCCCCGTACTAATTCAGCCGATAGCAGAATGGAAAAAACCGCCAGCTGGCGGTTTTTTCCATCTATCCATACCGTCGGCCCACAGGCCGTTATGGCTGGGGAAAGCAGGGAAGGGAGCGGCTGAACTTGTGCTCGAATACCAGCGAGGTTTCGAGGTGCACCACCTCCTCACGGGAGGTGAAGTGATCAAAAACGAAGTTGCGCAGGTGCTCGGTATCGGAGACACACAGGTGCACCAGAAAATCATCCTTGCCGCCCATGTGGAACAGACTGATCACTTCGGGCAGCGCCAGAATGGCATCGCGGAAGGCATCGATGATCTGGCGGCTGTGGCGGGCCAGCTGCAGGGAGACCATGGCCTGAATATGGCCACCGAGGGCCTGATAATCCACTTCGCAGTGCGCTCCCTTGAGCACGCCATCCTGCTGCAACTTGCGCACCCGCTCCAGACAGGTGGAGGGGGCAACGCCCACCAGCGCGGCCAGATCCTTGTTGGTCATGCCCGCATCCCGAAACAGATGGGCCAGGATATCCAAATCCAGTTGATCCAGGTTTCTCATCTTAACTCCTTGAACCGCTCAATTTTTTAGACTCTGCCCGTAAACCGGGGCAAACACAACGGCCATTGACATCCCCCCTGCCCCGCCTATCCTTGGCGCCATTCACCGGTCGCAGCCCTGCAGCCACCACGCGAGGATCCGCCATGCACCCGTATCACCCTTTCTGGAGCCTTGAGGTTCCCCGTGTCGACGGTCAGCTGCTGCTGACCCCCTGCCCCGGCACCCAGCAGGTGCCGCTGACCCTGGCGCTCGATCAACTGCGGTTGGCCGGTGCCCACGGAGTAGTGACCCTGATGACAAGCGCCGAGTTGATCCGACTCGAACTGGCGCAGCTCGGCCAGCAGGTCGAGCACGAAGGGATGCGCTGGTTCCATCTGCCCATCGAGGATGATCTGGCCCCCGACACCGACTTCGAGGCTGCCTGGCAACAGGCGCTGCCACAGCTGCGCGAGCTGCTGGGGGATGGCAAACATCTGGTCATCCACTGCAAAGGGGGCAGCGGTCGTACCGGTCTGGTCGCCGCCGCGCTGCTGATGACCCTCGGCCAGCCACAGCAAGAGGCGATGGCCGCCATCAAGGCCCACAGACCCAAGGCGTTTACCCTGGCCTGCCACCGCCAGTGGCTCGACCAGCTGGCCGAGCGGCTGGCGCAGGGCGACTGACTACTTGCCTCCCTGGTCGTAGGTGAAGACCTTGCCGATATCTTCCACCCGATAGCTGGTGAGCTGATAAACGTAGTAGTTGAGCCAGTTGGCAAACAGCAGATGACCATGGCTGCGCCAGCTGGCGCGCGGGGTCTTGCCCGGATCGTTATTCGGGTAGTAGTTGACCGGAATGGCCGGGTCGAGCCCTGCCGCCAGATCCCGCTGATACTCCCCGTCCAGCGTCAGGGCATCGTACTCCGGGTGCCCGGTGACAAACACCTGACGACAATCCTTGGTCGCCGCCAGATAGACCCCCGCCTCTTCTGACTCGGCAAAAATCTGCAAGTCGGTCTGGGCACGGATCAGATCGCCATCAAACGCCGCGTAACGGGAGTGGGGGGCGACGAACTCGTCATCGAAACCGCGCAGCAGTGGCTCGTGCTCATCGAGGCGATGGTGGCGATAAACCCCGGAGAGCTTCTCGCCGTGGGTCTGCTTCTCCATGCCATACAAAGCTTTCAGCGCCGCCTGCACCGCCCAACAGAGGAACAGGGTGGAGGTGACATGCTGATGGGACCACTCGATGATCTCGACGATACGCGGCCAGTAGACCACCTCCTCGAACTCCACCAGCCCGAGCGGCGCCCCTGTGATGATCATGCCGTCGTAGTTATTGCCACGCACCTGTTCGAAGTCGTGATAGAAGTTCTCCAGATGGGCCTGCGGCGTGTTCTTTGACTCCCTGTCATCGATGCGCAGCAGATCCACATCCACCTGCAGCGGCGAGTTGGAGAGCATCCGCATCAGCTGGATCTCGGTCTCAATCTTCTTTGGCATCAGGTTGAGGATGAGCACCCGCAGCGGGCGGATGTTCTGGGTGACGGCCCGGGATTCCGTCATCACGAAGATGTTCTCCTGCCCCAGCACTTCGGCGGCGGGTAACTGATCCGGGATCTTGATCGGCATGCTTACTCCCTGTACTGCATCGGTAAATATGTCTGGACATCCAGAAGCCTATAATAAAGCTCCTGCCCTGTCATCAGATACCTTTTGTATTCACCCCCGCCTTTGACTAGCATACGGCTCAGTGTGTCTCCTGCTTCCAAGATAATGACCGGTATCAAGATTTCCGTAGATCGACTGCAAGTCGGCAACTATGTCTCCCTGCCACTGGGGTGGCGCGAACACCCGTTCCTGTTTTCCAGCTTCAAGATCAAAAGTGAAGAAGAGATCGAGCTGATCCGCCGTCTCGGCCTGAAACTGGTCACCATCATTCCCGACAAGAGCGACGTTCCGCCCAAGCCCCTCAATCAGGTACAGCCTCAGCAACAAGAGAGCGCAGACGCCGCCCAGCGCCAGGCCCAGATGCAGCAGGAGAAGGATCGCCGCATCGAGCAGTTGCAACTCTATCGCCGCAACCTGCAGCAGTGCGAGAAACAGTTCCAGCAGTCGCTGGCGCAGGTGCGCAGCGTGATGAGCAAGATCCAGTCCCGCCCCCTCAATGCTATCGGCGAGGCGCAGGAGCTGGTCAACGCCATGACCGAGCAACTGCTCTCGGTGGACGAGATGGTGCTCCATCTGGTCTCCGACAGCGAGGATGGCAACAACCTCTACTTCCACTCCCTCAATGTGAGCGTGCTCAGCATGCTGCTGGCCAAGGAGTGCTGCATGACGGCAGACGAGATCCGTCAGGTTGGCATGGGGGCCCTATTCCACGACATCGGTAAATTGAAGATCCCTAGCCAGATCCTGCGCAAGACCGAGCCGCTGACCAAGCCGGAGCAGAATCTGATGGCCCAGCACCCGCGCTATGGGCTGGATCTGCTCAATCTGGCCAAGGATTTCCCGGCCGAGGCGAAGGGGATCGTGCTCCATCACCATGAATATCTCGATGGCAGCGGGCCGGAAGGGCTCAAGGGTGGTCAGCTCGATCCGCTGACCCAGATGGTGTCGCTGATCAACGAGTACGATAACCTCTGCCACATGCAGGCCAAGGTGCCCTACTCGGCCCTGAGCGGCCTCTACAAGCAGCGCAAGGCGCAGTTCAATCCGGAGTACCTCAGCATGCTGATCCGGTTGATGGGGATCTATCCCCCCGGCAGCGTGGTGCAACTCTCCAACGGTCAGGTGGGGCTGGTGATGTCGGTCAACGCTTCCCGCCTGCTCTACCCCTCGGTGCTGGTCTACGATCCGCGCATTCCCCGTCAGGAAGCGGCCATCATCGACCTGCAGCAAGCCGAACTGTCGATCGCCAAGGTGATCCACCCCAAACGGCTGCCGCCCGCCGTGTTCGAGTACCTCAATCCGCGTACCCGGATCAGCTACTACTTCGAGCACAACAAAGCCTGATTGTGTTGGCCCGAGGCCAACCGTTGCCACCCGTTTAATCCAAGGAGCCTGCTATGCGTATCGAGATCATCAGTACCGGAGACGAAATAGTGACGGGTCTGGTGGTGGATACCAACGCGGCCTGGCTCAGCGCTCTGCTGCTGGAGCAGGGCTGGCAGGTGCGCCGTCGCCTGACGGTAGGGGACAACCTCGCCGACCTGAAAACGGTGCTGCAAGAGAGTGCCAGCCGCGCCGAGGTGGTGCTGGTGTGTGGCGGGCTCGGGCCCACTGCCGACGACCTCACTGCTCAGGCGGCAGCTGAAGCCTTTGAACAGCCGCTCACCCTTTTCCCCGACTGGCTTGTTACCATCACAGCCCGCTACGCCAGCCGTGGTCGCCCCATGGCACAAAGCAATGCCAAACAGGCATGGCTGCCGCAGGGGAGCGAAATCCTCGACAACCCGGTCGGCACCGCCTGCGGCTTTGTGGTGCGAAGTGGCCAGAGCCAGCTCTTCTTCACCCCGGGCGTGCCGTTCGAATTCAAGCAGATGGTACGCGAGCAAATTCTGCCGCGCCTCAAACAGCTGGCCGGGGCACAAGTCGATACCGAGCTGCGTCGCTTTTACACCTTCGGCATCTCGGAATCCGCCCTCAGCGATATGCTGGATGCCGAACCCTGGCCAGCCAGCATCGAGCTGGGTTACCGCTCCTCCATGCCCCTTATCGAGCTGAAACTGATCGGCCACGGCGCCAGTACTGCTGACATGGAGAGTGCAGAGCGCCGGCTGCTGGATACGATCCACCCCTGGCTGGTTGGCTGCGGAGATACGGAACCGGCGCAGCAGATCCTGGCGCTGCTACAAGGCAAGCCTCTGGCTCTGCTGGAGGGAGAGAGTGGCGGCGCCCTGCTGGCGCTTTGTCACGGCCATCCCCGACTGGAGGCCAACTTCAGTACGCAACTGGCCGATGATCTGGTGCAACTGCCGACCGCCGATGCGGGCCTGCAACTGACCATAGGGCTAGAGGGGCCAGAGGGGGTGCCACTGCTGCTCAGCACCGATGGCAAACACATCGGTCAGACGGTCAAGGTCAGCCACCCCGACCCGGAGAGCCGCCGCAAGATCCTCGCCTTTGCCGCCCTCGACATGCTGCGCCGCCATATGCTGGGTGAGCCGGTGCTCGGCGATTACCTCACCCTGGCCAGAACAGCCCAGAGCAGCTGATAACCACCGCCCCTGCCAGCGACCCTATGTTGCTGGCGCTGCGATCCGCCTTTTCACTCCATTGCCAAACAGCGCCCACATTTATCCGGCCGCCATCACCGATTTGACTTCAATTCATTGACCATTCAGAGGAAATATCTGAATACTGCCCACTCTCAGGGTTGGTGACTCGCTTTATTAATCATTGAGAGATTAAATGACAGTAGAGGAGCGAGCCGATCGTTCCGTTCTCATCCAGCAAGGAGATGCGGTGTTAAGCAAAGAGTGGTTGCTGCTATCAAGCGATATGGAACTGGTCTGCCTGCGGATTGCCGCCGGTCTCACCAAACCTGTCACGGAACAGGATGTGCAGGCTCTGCTGCTCGCTTCCAACTGTCGCCGCTATCAGCCGCTGCCCGAGGGGATCAAACAGGCTATCAGCCTGCTCAATACCCTGCTCACCAACCCTGCCGCCCCTGTCCCCGCCAACCCCATCCCTGTCGGCAAGCGTCAGGATGCCCGACTCGCCGTAATAGTGGAGAAGGATCGCATGAGCGCCATCGCCCAGATCACTGCCGACTGGGGGGGCAAGTATGTGACGCTGGAACAGCTGAAAGAGGCGATCGCCATCAGCGAAATCAAACAGGGGGTGAGTGAGCAACTGCTCACCGCTGCCATCCAGTCGGCCAAGGAGGCCGCCCCCGGCAGTCAGCTCAAGCTGGTGATTGCCAACGGCCAGCCTGCCGTCAATGGTCAGGACACTCGTTATGAGCGGCTGGTGGAGACCCCGGCCGAACGGATCCTCAAACCGCAGGAGCTGGGGCATGGCAAGGTCGACCTGCGGGATCTCGGCTCCATCGTCACCGTCAAGGCCGGCGCTCCGCTGATGCGCCGTCATCCGGCCACCGTCGGGGTACCCGGTTTTACCGTGACCGGTCAGGATCTGCCCGCCAAAGATGGCAAAGACAGTCCGATGAGCGCTGGCGAGGGCACCTTCATCTCCCCCGACGATCCCGACCTGCTGATTGCCGGTCGGGCTGGCCTGCCCTGTCAGGAAAAAGCAGGCATGAAGGTGGACGAGGTGCTCAGCGTCAAACAGGTGGATGCCCGCCACGGCCACATTGATTTTGAAGGGGGCTTAATCGTCAGCGGCGACGTCAACCCGGGCATGAAGATCAGGGTCAGCGGTGACATCGTGATTGGCGGCTTTATCGAAGGGGGCTGGATCGAAGCTGGGGGCAGCATCACGGTACGCCACGGCATCATTGGCCGCCGCAACGAACAGGGGGAGTACCTTTGCCAGCTCAATGCGCAAGGGGAGATCCACGCCAGCTACGCCCAATATGCCCAACTGGAAGCAGGGGGGGATATCCAGATCCAGAGCCAGCTCAGCCACTGCTACTCCCGCAGCGGACAAGATATCAAGGTGGGTGATAGCAACATGCGTAAAGGCACTCTGCTGGGGGGCACCAGCATTGCCAATCGCCTGATCATGGCTCCCAGCCTGGGAGCAGAGGCCGCCAACCATACCCGGCTGCAGATCCTCGGCGGCTACTTCACCCACAAGGAGCAGGAACACCAGCTCAAGCTGCGCCAGCAGGCGTGTCAGGCACAGCTGGAGAAAATCAAGGAGCTGGTCATGAAGTTGCTGCAACTACCCGGCGACAAGCGCAATCCGGATACCCTGCGCAAGCTCAAACCGATCCGGGACCATCAGCTGGCCGAACTGGCCCAGCTCGATGAGCAGCTCACCGCCAACCAGGAGGAGCTGCGAAACTTGATGGCTCAGATGGAGGTCATTGCCACCCAACACCTCTACTCCGGCATCGAGGTCGAGATGGCCAGCTTCAAACGCAAGGTTACCATCACCCGAGGCCCTACCCGCCTGACCATCCATGATGAAACCCTGGAGATGACCCCTTACGAGGGGCACAAATAGCTCAAGCGGCACGGCCCCATCGCTGAACCGGCCGTGATCCCGCCGCCGATTTTCGCTACACTCGCCACTTCCTTGGCCCCACCGGGCGGGCCACCCAGACTCAGGTAGTGAGAGATGTACAAGCTGATCGCATTGGATATGGATGGCACCCTGCTCAACCCGCAGGGCCAGATTACTCCCCGCACCCACGCCGCCATCAGTGCCGCGCGCGCCAAAGGGGTAACCGTTGTGCTGGCCTCCGGCCGCCCGCTGGAAGGGATGAGCCGCTATCTGGAAGAGCTCGGCCTCACCACAGAGCATGACTACGTCATCTGCTACAACGGCGCCCTGGTGCAGCAGGTGGCCGATCAGCGCATCATCCGCAGCCAGCTGCTGACCGGCAGTGACGCCAGCGCCGTCGCCAAACTGGCTGACGAGCTGGAGGTGAACGTTCACGGTTTCTCGGTCACCCGCGGCCTGATCAGTCCCCGTGTCAGCACCTACACCGAGCACGAATCTCGCCTGATCGGCATGCCGATCAATCTGATCGACTTCGCTACCCTGCCTGCCGACGAGCAGATCATGAAGGTGATGATGATCGACGAGCCGCCCCAGCTCTCCCGCGCCATCGAGCGACTGCCTGCAGAGCTCTATGAGCGCTATACCGTGGTACAGAGCGCCCCCTTCTTCCTCGAGTTCATGAACAAGCAGAGCAACAAGGGAACAGGCGTGGCCGCACTGGCCGAGCACCTGGGCCTGACCGCCGATCAGGTTATCTGCGTCGGGGATGCGGGCAACGATCGCCACATGATCGAGTACGCGGGTCTCGGGGTTGCGATGGGCAATGCCACCGACGAGATCAAGGCTCTCGCCCAGCACACCACTGCCCGCAACGATGAAGATGGTGTAGCTCAGGTGATCGAACAGTTCGTACTGAACGCCTGATCGCAATCGAGCGCCGCTGCGCCCGATGAGGAAATAAAAACGGGGAGGCTGTCAGCCTCCCCGTTTTTTCTCTGGTTAGTTATCTGCGTGATGAGCGGTAATTCGCTCGCATCACTGGTTCGCCAGACACTGGGTATGGGAACCCGGTTGCAGGTAAGGCGTCAGCAGGGGAGCCATCCCCTTGAGCACCTGCACCGGCAGCGCCGAGGTGAAGCGGAACTTGTCAGACTGGCTACCCGGTACATAGGCGGTCAGGGTACCGAAGTGATCCTCACCCAGATAGAAGACGAAGGTTGCGGTGCGGTTGCGCGCCAGCGAGCTGGTCACGTTGCCATAACGGCCCACTGTTTCAATCCGGTTATCCCCGGTTCCGGTCTTGCCCCCCATCTGCAGCACAGTGCCATCCGGCAGGGTAAAGGCGCCGGCGATACGTCTTGCCGTGCCCCCTTCAACCACCTTGGAGAGCGCACTGCGCAGGGCGGCCGCCACCTCTGCTGGCATCACCCGGGTACCCTCGGTGTGCTGCGGCTCAAACTCGGTCTCGAAGGGCGTCCCCTTGGCGAACGAGAGGTGCTCGATACGCAGGGTTGGCGAGCGGACACCGCCATTCTGAATAATCCCCATCAGCTCGGCCAGTGCAGCCGGACGGTCACCGGAGCTGCCCAAGGCAGTCGCCAGCGAAGGCACCAGATGGTCGAACGGATAACCGAGCTTGGCCCAGCGCTGATGGATATCGAGGAAGGCTTCAACCTCCAGCATGGTGCGGATCCGGCTGTCACGGGCACTGCGATGACGGGTCTTGAACAGCCAGCTGTAAACCTCTTGCCGCTCGTCACGACTGGCCGCCACCGCGTCGGCAAAGGTCGCCTTGTCGAACTCCTTGAGATAGGCCAGCAGCCACAGCTCCAGCGGGTGAACCCGGGCGATGTAGCCCTGATCCGGCAGTGAATACTTGCCCGGGCCATAGCTCACATAGAGCTGATTGATCCGTTTCGCACTCAGCTTCTCGCGCGGCAACCGCTCCGCCAGGAAGGCAGCAAATGCGGCTTCGCTGGCTTCCGGCATCAGGTAGCGGTGAACCGCCGCCAGACGTACCGCACTCGGCTTGAGACCGTCGAGGAAGGTATCGAGCTGCTCCTCGGGAGTCTTGCCGCGATATTTGCGCCAGAAGCGCAGCAGATAGGTCTGGCCCTCTTTGTCGGCAAATTTGGCCAGATACTCCTGACGACGGGGATCCTTGTCATCCTTGAGCAACTGGGCACGGTTGCCCTCCTTGTAGAGGCTGTAGCGCACGATATCGCGCATCAACCGCACAAAGGGCAAGTTAATCGACTCACGCAGAGAGTCACGCAACGTCGGAATGCGATTGTTATCCTCGCGGCGGAAGTTGTTGAAGGTGTGCATGCCACCACCGGTAAAGAACCCTTCGTTGGGGCTGGCGGAGTATTTGCGATCCAGCGCTGCTTCCAGCATCACAGGCAGGCTCTTGTCCTGAGCAGTCATCAGATAGGAGATGGCCCAGCGGCTGAGGTTGTCCTGAGAGACTGCAGCCAATTTACGCAGATTCTCGACCGGCATCCCGGCATAGTTGTCGTGCAGCTCGGCCACGATCTCCAGATAGGTGGTCAGCACCCGCAACTTGGCGGTTGAGCCCAACTCCAGCTTGGAACCTTCGTTGATATCGAACGGCTGATCGGTGTTGTCGGTCTGCACCCGCACCTTGAACCCTTCCGGCGACTTCTCGAACAGGGTGAAGCTGTAGCGCACATCGCCCGTCTTCTCCGGCGAGAGCAGGCGCTCACCAAACAGCCCTACCTGGGCGGCAAACGTCGGGTCGGCCAGCTGTTGCAGATAACGGGAGATTGCGTTCTGCAACGGCATGTTGAGGCTGGTATCGGCGGTCAGATCCATCCGGTCGAGGTCATAGAGCTGCACCCCGAGCTGGCGGCTCAAGCGAGTACGGGCAACCTGCAACCCCTTGTTATTGTTCACCCGGGTGATAGCCGGGGACTGCAGGAAGTCACGGAACGTAATCTTGGCCTTGAGCGCCGCCTCCATCAGAGGTGGCGTGATCATCCCCTCCTGCACAAACAGGCGCAGATAGCTGTCGGTCAGGGTAGCCAATGCCTCTCGCCCCTGAGCCAGATAGTAAGAGGGACGGCGGTGCGCAATCATCAGCGAGACAACCTGACGCAGGGCAAGCCCCTGCTCGGCCAGCGGTGCGTTCTGGTTGCGGGCGGGATCCAGCAGACGGTTCACGTCATCGACGTTGGCACCAAACCAGACCCAGAGACCATCTCCCAGACCATGCACTTCACCATATCCCGGCGCAGCCGAGAGCGGTACCGAGTTGAGGTAGGCCCAGGCGACCAGTTTGCGCGCTTCGAGGGTTTCCGGCCCGAGACGATAGGCCCGCACGCTGGCAGAGGCCATCTGACGGATCTTCTCGGTCGGCGACAGGGTCAGGCCATCCGGCGAGTGGCGATACTTCTCCACCTGGGTCGCCAAGGTACTGCCACCGGCAGATTGATCCTGCATATCGAGCGCCTTGCCCACCTGGGAAAGCGCCGCCTTGGCAAAACGGGGCCAGTCGACCGCCGGGTTGGCCAACGGCTCTTCGTTGCTCAGCAAGTCGCGGTTCTCGATAAACAGCAGCGACTGGATGACGAGCGGTGGAATAGAGTCAAAATCCGGATAGTGATGGGCCGGATACTTGAATTGATAGAAGGGCTCAGCGCGGCAATCGTGCAGCGTCAGTCCGGCCTGCACCTTCTCGGTATAGGGCACGAAGAAGCCACGACTGGCGTAGTCATAGAGTGCGTCGGAGAAATGCACCTGTTTGCTGACTTCATAACCCCGCTGCAGCAGGCGCTCCTGCATCATCGGCAGTTGCACATAGCCGAGCCGCTTGTCGAACGGGCCATCCTCAGGGAAAGCGATCTGCTTGCTCTGGCCAGGCTCGACCTGATAGGTGAGCTTGGCGGCATAGCGGGAGATCTCCTGAGATTGCAGCTTCGAGGTTTTCATCTCATAGCCAACCAGAGCGATCACCGCCCCCAGGCACAATAAAAAGAGAAAACAGAACAGCCAACGCCACCAGGGACGACGCTTGCGCTTTGGGTTCCCGTCCGAGGTCTGGACAGATGAATCTTGAGATGCCACTTGTGTCAAATCCGTCTGTTCTGATGCGCCCATATCAGCCCCACCATGGTTGCGCAATTTATTGTGTTTCACTCAAGCTTAGTCTTTTCAAGTCAATGGCTTGAAACTATTGACCGCTTTGTGGTGATGGTAACAGGGCAATTCTAAAAAGGGGAGCCGATTGTTGCAGGAGTGGCAGAGATCCGAGCTGATAACAAAACACCGGCCTGTGGCCGGTGTCTCTTAAGCGAAAGCGCAACGCTTATTTGTGAGAGCTCATGCCCTTCAGTTTGGTGCTCAGCTCTTTACGCTCTTTGGAGAGCTCGGCGTTCTTGATGATGTGGTCATCCACGCGCTCTTCATAGTCGGCACGCATGTTGGCGATGATCGCCTGTACATCATCAATGCTCATGCCCGGCTTGATGTAGTCGCTCAGGTTGTCGAGCAGCAGTACGCGCTTCTGGTTGTCACGGATCTTCTTCTCATTATCCGCAATTTCACGCTTGAGTTTGTTCTGGCGACGGGACATACGCACATATTCCAGTACATCGCTGAAGGTGGACTTGTTTACTTGTTCCATATCGATACCACTGACTTAAGGTTGATAAAAACTGGCCAAGTTACACCTGGAACCCGGCAAACTCGGCACGGGACAGGCAAACTCAAGATGCCCTTACTCTACCGAGTTATAAGCGAGATACAACCCTAATCACGCGCCATGAACAGAGTTTGGCCAAAAGTAAACCAGTTAAAATGGCCAGTAATTCATCAGATAAGGGCTTGATATAGATAGGAAATGGAGGAGATGACAGGGTTTTAGTTCTCTTCCTCTAGATAAATGCTAACACTGGCTGTTTAACACGCTAAAAACACCAAAGCCCGGTCGTGAAGCCGGGCTTTTGTATTCGTTCTGGTATGCAAATCTGTGGGTCTTATGGGCAAACCGCCCATAGCAAAAAGGCCTTCCCAATCGGGAAGGCCTTCAAATTAGTGGCGGAGCGGACGGGACTCGAACCCGCGACCCCCGGCGTGACAGGCCGGTATTCTAACCGACTGAACTACCGCTCCGCATTCGGTTAGCTTGCGCTAAATTGGTTGCCGCTTCTTATGAGGTGTCATCCTCGCAGCCAGTGACGTGATGTGCACATCGCTGTTTAATTGGGTGCCTGGCAGTGTCCTACTCTCGCATGGCGAATGCCACACTACCATCGGCGCTACCGCGTTTCACTTCTGAGTTCGGCATGGGATCAG